>DASZPH010000107.1:0-161026 GCA_035550375.1 Pirellulales bacterium
ACCCAGCTCACGTACCACTTTCATTGGCGAACAGCCAAACCCTTGGGAGCTTCTTCACCCCCAGGATGTGATGAGCCGACATCGAGGTGCCAAACCGCTTCGCCGCTATGGACGCTCGGAAGCGATAAGCCTGTTATCCCCGGAGTACCTTTTGTCTGATGAGCGATGGCCCTTCCACACGGAACCACCGGATCACTAAGCCCTACTTTCGTATCTGCTCGACTGATAAGTCTCGCAGTTAAGCACCCTTCTACCTTTACGCTCGAAGCCTGATTGCCAACCAGGCTGAGGGTACCTTTGGACTCCTCCGTTACTCTTTTGGAGGAGACCGCCCCAGTCAAACTGCCCAACTGACACTGTTCCCTGCCCGGATTCACGGGAACCAGGGTTAGAACTAAAGCTTACCCAGGGTGGTATTTCACCGTTGGCTCCACGACGACTTGCGTCGCCGCTTCACAGCCTCCCACCTATCCTACACAAGATAAACCTCAGCCCAATATCAGCCTACAGTAAAGGTTCACGGGGTCTTTCCGTCTTACTGCGGGTACGTGGCATCTTCACCACGACTACAATTTCACCGGGTCACTGGTTGAGACAGTGCTTCAGTCGTTACGCCATTCATGCAGGTCGGAACTTACCCGACAAGGAACTTCGCTACCTTAGGACCGTCATAGTTACGGCCGCCGTTTATCGGGGCTTCGGTCGCGAGCTTCGCCTTTCGGCTAACCCTCTTCCTTAACCTACCGACACCGGGCAGGCGTCAGACTCTATACATCCTCTTGCGAGTTAGCAGAGTCCTGTGTTTTTGATAAACAGTCGCTGAAGCCGATTTACTGTGACCTCAAGAAGCGTGAACCTCCCGAGGCACCCCTTATCGCGAACTTACGGGGTCAATTTGCAGAGTTCCTTAACCAGTGTTCTCCCGAGCGCCTTAGACTACTCGTCTCGCCTACCTGTGTCAGTTTTAGTACGGTCACTCGAGCTTCAACCCTTAGAGGCTTTTCTTGGACGCCGCGCCGATGACTTCCCGAACGTAAACGCGGTCGAGTCCGCCGCCAGGCTTATGAGGGCGGATTTGCCTATCCCTCACCCGACGACGGCCTACGGACATTTCTAACCGTACCGCTCACCTTTGCGACGCCGTCCCCTCTTCGGTCCACTCGAGTGGCGCAGGAATGTTGACCTGCTATCCATCGTCTACGCCTTTCGGCCTCGACTAAGGTACCGGCTAACCCTGGGCGGAATTACCTTCCCCAGGAAACCTTAGGCTTTCGGCGAGCAGGATTCTCACCTGCTTTATCGTTACTCATTCCGGCATAATCACCTGTAGACCCCGCGACCACTCCTTACGGTATGGCTTGTATCTGATCTACAGCGCTCTCCTACCACGCCACGAACCTCGCGGTTCATAACGTCCATTGCTTCGGTGTAATACTTACTCCCGTTCATTATCGGCGCAGAATTGCTCGGCTAGTAAGCTGTTACGCACTTTTTAAATGGTGGCTGCTTCTAAGCCAACATCCTAGCTGTCTCTGCAACTCAACTTCCTTAGTGACTAAGTATTACTTCGGGACCTTAGCAGATGGTCTGGGTTGTTTCCCTCTCGACCGCGAAGCTTATCCCTCGCGGACTGACTCCTGAGATAGTCGCATCGGTATTCGGAGTTTGGTTCAGCAGGGCAGTCGGGAAAGACCCCCTTACCGATTCAGTATCTCTACCCCCGATGCGTAGTGGCTCAAGGCTAGCCCTAAAGCTATTTCGGAGAGAACGAGCTATCTCTGCGTTTGATTAGACTTTCACTCCTCCCCACAAGTCATCCCCTCGGTTTTCAACCCAAGTGGGTTCGGTCCTCCACGCGGTATAACCCGCGGTTCAACCTGCTCATGGGTAGTTCACGCAGTTTCGCGTCTACCACCGGCGACCGATTACGCCCTATTCAGACTCGGTTTCCCTTTGGCTTCGATCCTTAAGATCTTAACCAAGCCGCCGACGGTAACTCGCCGGATCATTATGCAAAAGGCACGCCGTCACGCTTTGCCCGAAGGCCATAGCGCTCCGACCGCTTGTAGGCACATGGTTTCAGGTTCAGTAACCTCCCCTAGCCGGGGTTCTTCCCATCTTTCAGTCGCCCTACTGAGTTTGCTATCGGTCGTCAGAGAGTATTTAGCCTTACGGGATGGTCCCCGTAGATTCAGTCGAGGTTCCACGTGACTCGACCTACTCAGGAACTCCTCGAGAGGTGATACCGCTTTCGCGTACGGGACTGTCACCCGCTATGGTTCAACTTTCCAGAAGATTCTGCTAGCAGACCACTTTGTAACTCTCATGTGAGGAGCCCTACAACCCCGCGGAGGAAAACCACCGCGGTTTGGGCTGTTTCCCGTTCGCTCGCCGCTACTGAGGAAATCGAGTTTTCTTTCTTTTCCGACGGTTACTGAGATGTTTCAGTTCACCGCGTTGGCGAAGCACACCTATGGATTCAGTGTGCCACAGTTCAGGAACCTCGGGATCAACGCTTGTTTGACAGCTCCCCCGAGCTTTTCGCAGTCTTCCACGCCTTTCAAAGCCTTCTGACGCCAAGACATCCCCCATGCGCCCTTAGTAGCTTGACCACATTTATCCACAGCTCTTCTCGAAAATTCGCCTCCGCAACAGCAGGCGCTGCTGCAAAGGCAATCGACCGAGACTGGTCGATCCGAGCCGAACGGTTGATGCGTGGCCGCTACGTCGATCGTCCTGGGAATTTGCCGTTTTGCCGGAGGGCCCAAGAGCCTTCCGAGCAACGGCGACGGACAATCGAGTAACGTATTTGATCCTCGGTTTTGTTTCTCAACACGCGGGCTCGCCGAGGCGAACCCGCCCATCAAGAAACGACCGTGTACTAAGTGCCGTGAGAACCAGCCGACAGCGCCTGAAAAACAAACGCCGCGCGGCTGCTTCTATTTAGATGCCACTCGTTACCACAACCAAATTGTCAAAGATCAAACCGACCACGATACCTCGAGCATTACCTGCTCGAAGCACACGCAATCGAACCGCCTCAGGCGGCCCACTCGCCAGTAGCTAACCGGGTAAGCGGAGGTCGAATTCAGAGCCCGAATCCGTCCTCTGGTCACCCGTTTTCCCCCTTGACATCGCTTTCACTTTGGTCCGTCCGTTGCCGTTTGGCAGCGAATTGGAAATCAAGTGGGAAACACCAAACTTACCACTATCGACCTTCTTGGTAAAGGGGCCTTTTTGAAAATTGCTTCCGCTGTTTTTCAGTAAGGCCACGTCGAACTTGGTCGGCCGCAAACTTTGTTCGACCGCGAACCCCGTCACCGGCCGCCGGCCAACATGGCTGCGCCGACCAGATTCTGGGTTTCGCGTGAGATGGGCAGCTTTCGCCAGCCAAGGCGGGCCACCACGAAGCCGATGGGAATACATCGACAGACAGAGAAGTGTATCGGCAATTGAAAGGCCGTCAAGTAGCCGAAGTCTTCGTTTTTTGGGCGGCCGCGACGCTTCAACCAGCTCGAGCTTCCGCGACGCGACGCGCAAACTGTTATTTCGCCTTGACCTTCCGCCGCCGAATTCTTATGGTTCCGCCCCGTCCGTTCCTCCCCTCCATTCAGTTCGCCATGCGCCGTTCGGGCGTCCACGGCCGGAAAGGATTCGCCATGAAATGGCTGCTCGTCATCTGCGGGCTTTCGGCCGCGGTATCGCTGGGAGGCTGCTGCCAGCCTGGCGGCGGCTTGTTCAGCTCCCAAGGCGCGTACGGATCGTATTACGCGCCGGCCAACTACTATGCGGCTCCGGCAACGCCGACCTACACAAATCCGTGCACCTGCCAGTAAGGTGCGCTCGCCAGAAAGAGGGGAGAGAAATGCAGAAAGCAAGCCACCGACGACGGCTCGTTCGCGGCGATCACTCGCCTGCCACTTCCACGTAGACCTTCAGGGCGTTCTTTTCCTCGACCAGCAGCCTCATCATCTCGGCATAGTTGTCGAGTCCCTTGACGGGGTTCGTTAGAATCCGCTGGATCACGCCCGGGTAGGTTACTTCGCCTAGCGCCAGGTCCTTGATTCCCATCTCAAAGTGTTCGCGATTCGCATTCACCGACCCGAGCAGCAGCTTGTTTCCCAGCACCCAGTCGAGATTGATCTTGTCGGACGGCACCTCGACGTGTTGCCGGCCGCCCGTGATACTGGTCCAAACGAGCGCGCCGTTGTGCCCCAGCACTTCCATGGCGCCGAAGGCGAGGGCGCTGGAGCCCGTGGCGTCGACGATGAGGTCGGCCTTCCCGACCTTTTTGGCAAGTTCTTTGAGCGGCGTTTGCTCGGTGCTGACGTAGTGAGCCCCCATTCCCGTGACGATTTCGGCCTTCAAGTTGGGTGCTGGCGTTCGGGCGAGCGTGTAAACTTGCAGGTTTCGCAGCCGCAGGATGAGGGTGGACAAGAGGCCGATTTGCCCGGCCCCCAGCACGTAGGCGACGTGCGGCCGCCAGACCCGCAACCGGCGCTGCACTTCGAATGCCTGTTGAATCGCTTTGGCGGCGCAGCTCATCGGCTCGATGAGCACGTGCAAGTGCTTCAGTCCGACCGGCATTTTGACGATAAACTCCGCGTCTTCGACGTAGTACTCGGTCAGAAAGCCGTGCAGCAGATTGATGCCCCGTTCGTAGTACGTCTCTTCGCTCGTCATGTCCGAGGTGCCGATCTTGTCGTAGATCGACCCGCCGGGGCGGCGGACGGTCGCGGTGACGTAATCGCCCGGACGAACGTGGCTTACCTTGTTGCCCACCTCGACTACGACGCCGAACGACTCGTGCCCCAGCACCAGAAAGTCGTATCCGGGCGGCGGGTTGCCGTACTTGGCCTCGTTAATCTCTTTGTCGGTGGCGTCGACGCCCACTTTAAGCACTTTGACCAGAACCCCGCGGCCGCCGGCAATGTCGTCGACTTTAGGCTTGGGCAACTCGGCCAGATGGACACTGTTGGCAGTCCCAGGACGAACGGCAATCGCTTTCATGACAGGAGATTCTGGAGGGGTAGGGAAGGGGTGAACCCAGTGCGAGGGCAATGTATGCTCAACGGGGCGAGGGTTCAAGGGTTGAGCCGGCCTGTCGGGACATCGGCCGTTGGCACAACGCAACAGAGAGGTCGCCAAGACGGGCAGGAATGACGAGCATGCCGACAGCCACACGACGCCCCGCCCGCAGGCGGCGGACCGCCTCCAACTCGAATTCCAATGTTCGGAATTCTTCGGAAACACCGGACTGCCGGCCTCCCCGTTCGCACGGCTCGCGGGCCGATCTGCGGGCCATGCTCGGCGACGGAGCCGCCTTCAGCGTCATGGTCGGCATGGGGGAGAGCTACTTCCCCGCGTTCGCGCTTGCGGCCGGCTTGGGCGAAGTGGCGGCGGGACTGGTTGCCACGGTGCCGCTGGTCGCCGGGGCCGTGCTGCAGCTCGTTTCCCCGGCCGCGGTGCGACGTCTCGGATCGCATAAGCGGTGGGTCGTCCTCTGCGCCGCCTGCCAGGGCCTCGCCTTTTTGCCTCTGGCCATCGGCGCCTATTCGGGCAGCGTGGCGGCGTGGCTGGTGTTCGGCATGGCGGCCATCTACTGGGGCGCGGGGCTGGCGACCGGACCGGCCTGGAACACCTGGGCTGGGACACTCGTGCCGGATAATATCCGCACCGGCTTTTTCGCCAGGCGGACGCGGTTTACCCAAATTGGCACGCTCACCGGTTTTGTCGCGGGCGGCGTCACGCTGCAGGTTGCCAAGTTGTGGACGTCGTCCATCGTACCTTTCGCGCTGCTGTTTTTGGGAGCGGCGTTGGCGCGTTCGATCTCAACCAGTTTTCTGGCCCTACAGAGCGAACCGCAGCCGCCGGACGACAACCACCGCCGGGTGTCGTGGCGCGACCTGATCGGTTCCGGTCGCTCAGACGGACCGCTGCTCGTCTACCTTTTCGCCGTCCAGGCCGCGGCGCAGTTTGCCGGGCCATACTTTACGCCGTTCATGCTCAAGCAGATCCACTTTTCGTATATCGAATATGTTCTGCTGATCGGCGTGTCGTTCGCGGCCAAGGCGACGGCGCTGCCCGCGCTTGGGCGGCTGGCCCGCCGCATCGGCGCGAGGCAGTTGCTTTGGATCGGCGGGCTCAGCATCGTGCCCGTGTCGGGGATGTGGCTGGCCTCGACGACGTTTGCTTACCTCGTGTTCGTGCAGGTGGCCGCCGGGCTGGCGTGGGCGGCCTACGAGCTGGCGATGTTTCTGCTGTTCTTCGAGGCGATTCCCGAAAAGGAGAGGACCAGCGTTCTAACCATCTACAACGTCGGCAACGCGCTGGCCACCGCCACCGGCGCCCTGCTCGGTGGCAGCATGCTGTGGACCATCGGCGAGCACCCCACCACCTACCTGGCGATTTTTGGACTATCGTCCGTGGCCCGGCTGGCGACGCTCGTGCTGCTCACGCGCGTTCCGCCGATCGACGCCCGCGCGGCGGTGCTTCCCTCGCGACGGATTCTTAGCCTGCGGCCGGCCGTGGGGTCGGTCGATCGGCCCATCCTGGCCAGCCTGCCGGAGGACGACGCGGTTCAATCTCGCGAGGTGCAATGCGACGATTGACCGAGGAGGCCCTCGGACTCGTCGCCGCACAGGCCGACAAACGCGATTGCCTCGGCCCGGTTCACGGCTGGCAAGAGAATCGCATCCTTAGCAGGTGGCGTTCCGGGTCGTGTACCTCGGTACGGGCGTGCAGAAAGCGCGCGTTGTCTAACAGCAGAATCGTGCCGGAGCGCAGCCGCAGACGCAGCGGTTCGACGGCGCTGATGGCCGCGTCTAGCTCGTCAAGCGCAGGAACCGCTTCCGGGCAAAGCTCTTCGTCAATGATCTTGCGCCGATAACGCATGAGACCGTCGCCAAAGACAATCGGCGCGTCGCGAAAGGGGACACCCTTCTGATACTCGACCGGCGCATGGAAGCGGAAACAAGTCGAACGCAAAACGTCGAGCGTGGCGGCCGACAACCGCTGCAACACGGCGTCAACCTCGACGAGCAACGTTTCTCCGCCGCCGAACGAATCCTCCCGCACAACATACTGGGCCAGGTGGCGGGGCGACGGATCTTCGAAGGCTCCGTCGGTGTGAAAAGGCAGCGGCTCCATCGTCAACGACGCCGTGGCGCCGCGCGCTGCCGCGGCGTCGTCGTATCGGATGTGCCAGACGACCCTGCCCAGGCGGTCGTGCTGCTCGGCATGCCCCAGTTGGCCGACGATTCGTCGCAACTCGCGCCCCTCGGCGTCTCCCGGAATCGTTTCGATCAACGCCAGGCCTCGTTCTTCCAGAAGCTGCCGCAATTCTGCGATCTCGGAGGCGTCGCAACAGGGTGTTTTCAATCGATTCATGTCTCTTTGCGTCACGGGAGCGGCCGCGAAAAAAAGGCCGAGACGGGCACGGCGTGACTCAAGGCTAGCTTTTATTTTGCCGCAGGTTGGGGCAATTCTGCGGAAAACAGGGCCAATAGGCCTGTTTTAGCGAGATGGCCGAGATTGGCCTGCGGCGCGGGAGACATTGCGCAGGCCGGCAAACGGGCAAGCGTGGCCCACAGCGAGACGGGTCAGCCGGTCACACGAGCTCGTGTTTCCACGCGGCGGCCTCTTCGCCGTCGAGTCGCAGTGTGAGGCATTTGGCGCTGCCGCCGGCCTTCACGAACTCGTCAAGCGGCGTTTCATGGGGCTCGTAGCCGCGCCGTCGCAGCTCTTCGTGCAGCCTCGGGCAGCCGGTGTTTGTGACGACGCTGCGTCCGACGACCACGGCGTTACAGGCGAACCGCCGAGCTTCTTCGCCGGGCGCCTCGATGAGCTGCGGCACCTCATGCTCCAAAACCTTCGCCCCGTATTCGTCGAATGCCTCGGGGTAATAGATGGCTTCGCCCGGCGAGAGCGGGCAAAAGCAGGTATCGAGATGGTAGTAATACGGATCGACCAGTTCCAGAGGAATCACGCGGCAGCCCAGCATCTCGCCGATTCGCTGGTGACCGCGGGCGTCGCTGCGAATGCGATAGCCGGCGAACAGCGTCTCGCCGCAAAACAGGGCGTCGCCCGCCCCCTCGAAATAGATTCCCTCGGGGGGATATTCGATCTTGAACCCATGTTCGGACAGCCACGCCTCATCCACCGGCTCTTCACGCTGCCGTTGAGGGTGGCGAAAATGGGCTAGCACGGCGCGCTCGCCGTAGATCATGGCCGCGTTGGCCGTAAAGACCAGATCAGGCAGTCCAGGCACGGGCTTGAGTGTTGAGACGGTCGCGCCCAGACGCTCGAGCAAGGTCCGCAGATCGGTCCACTGCCGCTCGGCAAGCTGCCGATCGCTTTGTCGCTGCCGGCTCATCCAGGGATTGATTTCGTACTCGATCCCATAGTATTCCGGGGGACACATCAAAATGTGAGGGGAAGTCAAGGACCCCATTTCTTTTCATCCATCTGTTTCAGCTCGGCGACCAGCGATCGCAGGAACGGCTCGACGTCGGTGACGAGACCCACGGTTTGAAACGAGCCGCGGTCGTTGAGCTTGATTACGGTCGAGGGGTTGATGTCTACGCACGCCACCTTGACCCACGCCGGCAGCAGGTTGCCGACGGCGATCGAATGCAACGTCGTGGCGATCATCAGGCAAAAGTCGACGCCGCGCAGCAATCGCCGCATCTCGCGCTGGGCCACCAGCACGTCGGTGATCACCTCCGGCAACGGGCCGTCGTCGCGAATGCTGCCGGCAAGGAGAAAATCGACGTTGTGGCGGACACATTCGTACATGATGCCCGACGTCAGGGCGCCGGTTTCGACGGCGCGGCGGATGCCTCCGAGGCGACGGATGCGGTTAATGGCGCGCAGGTGGTGTTCGTGTCCTTCCTCGGTGGGAATTCCCTGCTCCATGTGGATGCCGAGGCTCGTGCCGAAGAAGGCCTGCTCGATGTCGTGCGTGGCCAGCGCATTGCCGGCAAAGAGAACCTTCAAATAACCTTCGCGAATCAGGTAGCCGACGTGCTCGGTGCTGCCGGTATGGACGATCGCGGGACCGCCGACGAGCAAGGCCCGGCCGCTCGCCTGGCGGCTGCGGGCCAGTTCGCGCGCGATCTCACGCACGGCCAGCCCCTTGGGCTTCTCGGTCGAGACGGCGCTGCCCATGAACTCGAACATTTTGCGCTCGGCGGCGCGCTCTTCGGGCAAGACCCGCACGCCGCTGTGACCGACGACGACTTCATCACCTGCGCGGATCTCGACCATCGGCACGCAGCGAGCCGTCTGGCAGGTCGGATCGACGACAATGCCGCAATCCATCTCCTGGTCGGCAACGGCAATCCACTGGCCGGCCAGCCGCACCTCCGTGCGCTGGTTGGTGGTGCTGTAAAACCCCTCCGGGAAGGCGCTGTCCATGTCTGCCACGACCGTCCGGCAATCGTGCGCCGTCGTAGGCACGGCGCCGTGGTCGGCTACCTGGTTGAGAATGTCGGAAAGCGCTTCGGCGCTGGAGGCCGAAATCTCGACGAGCGCGTGGCTCGGGTCGCGGCGCCCCTGACCAATCGAGATTCGCTTGATCCGAAATGATCCGCCACGACTCGTGATGATGTCGAGCACCTTCGGAAGGATCAGGCTATCGATGATGTGGCCGCGGAGTTCGACCTCTTCAACATGACGGTCCGCGTCGTGCGATGTGCTCAAAATTCGTCCTCCTGCTTGACGGGCGCGCGGCAAGGCCTGCCAGCCGCCTCACAAATTGTAGCTTGCGGCCATTCCCGGCCAAGCTATGGGGTGCCCACGCACGAGGAGCGAGCGTCGGCAAGCCAAAGGTTGCCGAACTTTGCGGTGGGTGCGTTCTTGACAACCGCAAGGCCGTTTTTGGCCAACTACGGACTCTTGGTTGCCGGCTTCCACGAGGGGCGTGGGCCGACGATCGGCAGTTCGTCGGAAAGAAGCTTGGTATGCGTGGCCGAAATGCAGTCGTAGAGCATGAGATCGCCTTTGCCGAAGGAGTTGTCGCCGAATCGCATGGTGTTGAACCGCGCGTAGGCGATGTACTGGCCGTCAGGCGACCAGGAGGCGTGGCTGTTGAGTTGTCCCGCATCGGAAAGCTGTTGTAGTCCCTGCCCGTCGGAGTTCACGACGCAAAGCTGGATGGTTGCGTCACTCCCGCGGCCGCCAAACGCGATCTGCTCCCCGTCGGGCGACCAGCAAGGATACACCGAGTAGACGAGATCCTGCTTCAGCAGGTCGGTGACCTCGGTTCCGTCGTGTTTCATCACATAGAGTCGGAACTCCCCCGTGCGGTTCGACGTGAAGGCGATCTTCTGGCCGTCTGGCGACCATGCTCCGTCGGAATCCCAGCCGGGGTTGTTCGTCAGGTTCTTGATGTTCGTGCCATCCGCGTCGGCGACAAAGAGGTCGGCTCCGCCGGCCGCGTCTGCGGTGAAAAGAATCTTCTTGCCGTCGGGCGACCAGCAGGGGCCGCGATCGTTCGGCCCGGTTCCGATCGCCATGATGCTCGCCGTTTTTACGTCGAACAGCTTGATCGCCCCGGCGCCGTTTGTGGTTACCACAAGTGCCAGCCGGGCGCCGTCCGGATGCCAACAGGGTTCGTTGATTTGACCGATGTCCTTGGTCAGCCGCGTCACCTCTTTGGTCGTGACGTCGATCGAAATCAGGTCGCTCCCATCGAAGCGCCGCGTCGCCACGGTCAACTGCGGTGAATCCGCACTGTCGTCGGCGTGCAGGCCGCTGCAGCACAAAACAGCGGACAGAAAAGTCGCGGTGGCTCGGAACATGATGGGTGCTCCTTGGCTGACAGGGTGCATGTCCAGCTTAACGCGAGGCGTTGGTAAAGGGAATCTGCGGGCGGCGAGCGACGCTGTTGTTTGACAGCAACCCGGAGCGCCGGTTAGGCTGCGCAGCCCGGCACCCGCGCGGCGTAGCAAGTCTGGTGAAGATTCCATGCCCTCTTTTGTCACCCATCTGGAAAGCGCCCTCGACAGAACCCGGCTTCCGGCGGATCGCGTGCAAACGCTCCATCGTGACCGCCCGCTGTGGGTGCGATACGACCTGCCGGCCGTCGCCAGGGCGTTGACCAAAGAGGCGCTCCCGCATCGGCCGCCCACGATGTGGCGTTATCGCGAGCTTCTGCCGCCCGCCGACGAATCGAGTATCGTTTCGCTCGGCGAAGGGATGACACCGCTCCTCCCTTGTCGACGGTTGGGAGCGCAGTTCGGGCTTGATCGGCTCTGGATCAAGGACGAATCGCGGTTGCCCACCGGCAGTTTCAAGAGCCGGGGCCTGGCGATGGCGATCAGCCTGGCCCGCCAGTTCGGCATTCGCCGCGTGGCCATTCCGACGGCCGGGAACGCGGGCGGCGCGATGGCCGCCTACGCGGCGAGGGCCGGAATGGAAGCTTACGTTTTTATGCCGGACGATACTCCGGCCATCAATCAGTATGAGTGTCAGCTCGCCGGAGCCCGCACCTACCTGGTGAACGGCCTGATCACCGACTGCGGCCGCATCGTGCGAGAAGGGACGCAGCGGCTGGGCTGGTTCGACGTGTCGACGCTCAAAGAGCCCTATCGCATCGAGGGCAAGAAAACGATGGGGCTGGAGCTGGCCGAGCAGTGCGACTGGCGACTGCCCGACGTGATTCTCTATCCGACGGGCGGGGGCACGGGGCTGATCGGCATGTGGAAGGCCTTTGAGGAGCTGGCCGCGCTGGGGTGGCTGGCCGACGCGCGTCGACCGCGAATGGTGGCCGTGCAGTCCGACGGCTGCGCCCCGATCGTGCGCGCTTTCGAGGCGGGTGAGCGCTTCGCCCAGCCTTTCTCTCCGGCCGCCACGATCGCCAGCGGCATTCGCGTGCCGGCCGCGGTGGGCGATTTCATGATTCTCGACGCGGTGCGGGCCAGCGGCGGCCGCGCCGTGGCAGTCGAGGAAGCAAGGATCCGCGAGTGGATGTCGCTCGGTATGCGATCGGAGGGAATCGCGGTCTGCCCTGAGTCGGCAGCATGTATCGGGGCACTCGAACGCCTCGTGCACGAGGGATGGATTCGTCCCGACGAGCGTGTGGTGCTGTTCAATACGGGAGCCGCCCAAAAATATCCGGAGGCGATGCGTGCCGATCTGCCTCGGATCGACAAAGACGGGCCTATTGATTGGGAAAAGCTGGCACAGGGATCACCGGAACACGATCAACGACTCCTGAGACGGGTCGGCCGTTAAGGAACCAACGCCGCACTGGCGTTAGTATCCACCTGTGCGTCACCCGTCAAGTAAGCGAACAGATCGGCGATCTCGGCGGAGCTCAGGGGCTGCAACAGGCCGTCGGGCATGAGCGACTGCTTCGATGGCGACCGCTGGTCAATTTCGTTTTTCGCGACGACCTGCTTCGCCTGAGCCGTTTGTACCGTGACGGCTGCGTCCGTTTCGCCGACGACGATGCCGTTCACCACCCGGCCGTCGGAAAGCAGGATCACCGACATCAAGAAATCCTTGCTGACGACCGCGCTGGGGTCGACGATGTTCGAGAGCAGGTAGTCGAGGTTCTTGCGGTTGCCGCCCGTGAGGTCCGGCCCGATCTCGCCGCCGCTACCGAACAGCCGATGGCAGCTTGCGCACGACCGGTTGAACGACGCGCGTCCGCGGCCTTTGTCGCCCCGAGCCAATCGCTCGACCGTCAGCTCTGCCTTCAGCCTGTCGATAAGCTGCTGCTTGTCTTGCGGCGAATCGCGCAGTTCACCCCAGGCCTCGGCCAGGCGAGCGGTCAGCCGCGGATCGTCGAAGGTCCGGATCTGGCGGGCCTGGGCCGCGCTCAAGTCGGTGCGGGCGATCGTGCCGGCGGCGAGCTGATCGAGTAGCTCGGCGGCGAACGACGGTCGAGAGACCAGCGTTTCGATGACCGCGGCACGCTCCGAAGGATGAAAGTTCCGGTAGCTGCGGGCCAACTCACGGCCGACCGCCGGATCGTCGAAATGTGTCAACCCGGCAAGAGCCGTTTTATTGAGAAATCGCACCTTGAGCAGCTTCTCACACACCTGACGCAAATCGGCCGGTTGGGCCTCGATCAGCGTCTCCAGGGCGGCGCGCCGGTGGTCAAGCTCGGCCCGCTCGTCCAGCGCCAACCGGCGCACATCGTCTAGCGCCCGGCCGTCGCCAAACACCACGCCGAGCGTCCGCAAAGCGTCTTGTGAATCGTCCGGCGGCTGCGAAAACGTTGCCAGAAAAGCCGGCCAACTCGCCGGCTGAGGCGCCTTTCGTTGTCCCGCCAAACCGACCACGGCCCCCCGCACGATGTCCTGGCGGACGTCCTGCGATTTCTCGGTCGCCCGCTGCAGAAGCGCCGCCAGGTGCTCGGGCTGGCTCGAAGCAAGCTCGGCGCACCGCCGCGCCGTCCAGACGCGAATCTGCGGCAGTCGTGAGTCGACTGCCAGCGGAATCAGGGCACCCGGCTCTCGGTCTGCCAGGGGAATCAGCCCGTGCCAGATCACCGTCAGCAGATTGTGGTCTTGGGCGTCTTCGCCGTGGGCCACCAAAACTTCGGCCAGCCTCGGACGAGCGGCCCTCGGCAATCTGGCCAGGGTCGAGGCGAGCGCCAGGCGCACCAGGCTCGAATGGTCGTCGCGTGCCAGCTTGACGAGCGAATCGAGCAACTCGCCGTCGACCGCGGCGTCTTCGTTTCGCGACATTCCGGTAGCCGTGTCGAGCGGCATGAGGTCGGTGAGCAGCCGCACTCCCCAGGTGCGAACGTGCTCATCCGGATCCGCCAGCATCGCCGCAAGCTGGCGGCGCGAGGCGGCGCCGAGGGCGTACAAGGTCCAGGTCGCGCGCAAACGCACGACCGCATCGTCGGAATCGCCCAGCGCCGCGAGCAGTTGTTCTGCCGGTCGTACATCGTTCCCCTTTACGTGACGGTTGAGCAGTTCGCGGCGGGCCGCGCGGGCGAGCCACTCGTTCGGTTGCCGGTGCAATTGAACCAGGTCGGCGAGAGCGGCGCCCGGCAAATCGACCTTCTGGGAGGCGGGTTGCCCGTACGTCACCCGGTAGATTCGCCCCGAATTGCGGTGCACGCCCGTGTTTTCATGACATTCGCCCGTGTCGCTCCAGTCGACCAGATACACGCTGCCGTCGGGTCCGTAAGTGACCTCGACCCCGCGAAACCACGGATCGCCGGCGCGCAGAATGTCGGGCTCATGGCGGGCTACGTAGCCGCTCCCCTCGCGCTCGAGCCGTTCGACGTTCATCCGCCGGCCGTGCTGGTTGAGTGTCAACAAGCGTCCGCGATAGGCGTCCGGCCACTGCCGGCCGAGGTAGATGGTCATGCCCACGTGGGCGTGCCCACCGCCGAGCCGGTCGTGCGTGCCGCTGGCGGTTCGCGAGTCGGTCCATCCTTTGCCCGTGTCGAAATGCCAGTGGTCGGCGTGCATTTCGAGCGGCTCGTAGACGAAGCGATTGGCGTTGATCGTGTGCGGCCGGCGGAGATGAGCGCCCGGAATCACGTGCCAAAGGTGGCCGTTGACGGTGTTGATGAAAAACGCCTCGCCATGTTCGTTCCAGTCGTGACCCCAGGGGTTCGTCGTTCCGTGGCAAACGACTTCGAACTGCTTTTGGACCGGGTGATATCGCCAGATGCCGCCGCGGAGGGGAACAGAAAAGGCGTCCGGGGCGTCGGCGCGTCGAACTTCGCCTGCCGCCGATGCGCCGCAACGGCCATACAACCAACCGTCCGGCCCCCAGTGCAGACCGTTGGCGAAGTTGTGGTAGTTCTCGGGCGGCACCTCAAAGCCTTCCAGCACGGCCTGAGCCGGGCCATCCGGCCGGTCGTCGCCGTCGCCATCAGGCACGAACAACAACTGCGGCGGGCACATCAGCCAGACGCCCCCCAGGCCGACTTCGACGCTCGTCAAGCGACGCGCGTCGTCGAGGAAAACGCGCCGCTCGTCAAAACGCCCGTCGCCGTCTCGATCGGTGAAGATGAGAACCCGATCGCGCAGATCGAGGTCGAACTTCTTGGGCCGTTCTGAATAGGTGTAGTTCTCGGCCACCCACAATCGGCCGCGCGTATCCCAAGCCACGCTAATCGGGTTGCAAACGTCGGGCTCGGCGGCGAACACGCTGACACCAAATCCCTCCGGGACCTCGATGGCAGCCGCCGCTTCAGCAGGTTCGAGCCGCTTTGCCGACAGATCGGTTTCGCTGTCGTAAGGACGCGGGAAGCTTTTCTCCTCGCCGCCGGACGAGGCGCAGAGGGTCGCCCAGCAGACGGCCAGAACGATGCAACTCAGAAACTGTTTCATCGAGGCCTCTTCAGGGCACGAGCATGGTCATTCCATGATAACCCGCCGGCTCAGGGAGTCGACGGGACGGAGTCCGACCATCGAAGAAGAAGGAGTTTAACCGGTGGCCAAACGGCGGAGCGCAAAGCTGGAACCGCCAACCGTCCCAAATCGCACAGCGGGCTAGCAGCTCCCGTACGCCTCTGCCTACCGGTCGAAGCTAGGACGACGGGGCGCAGCGCCACGCAAACTCGTTGGCTCAGCGGAGAGCCTTCACCACGCGCTGGGCGTCGTAAATCTTGTCGAGCGCTTCCAGGATGGCTGCGGAATGGACCGAGGTCGCGCGCGCTTGCTTGTCGGTATAGACAAAATCGAGCACCAGCGACTGGATGTTGCCGTCGAAGATGATGCCCACGAGCTCCCCCTGGCGATTCACGACGGGGCTGCCCGAGTTGCCGCCGATGATGTCGGCCGTGCTCACAAAGTTGAACGGCGTATCGGCGTTGATGGACTTCCGATGCTTCAGCCAGCGCTCGGGCAGTTGAAATGGGGGGACGTCGCCGTGCGATCGGGCGTGGTCGTAGGTGCCGCCCATTGTCGTCCAGGGGGCGATCTTCTCGCCCCGCTCCTCGTAGCCTTTCACGACGCCGAAGGCCAGCCGCAAGGTGAACGTGGCGTCGGGATAGTTGTCGCCTTTATATACGGCGAACTGGGCCTTGGCCAATTTGCCATAAGCCTGCTCGAGCGGCTCCTGCACTTTCTCTTCATACGTTTTTCGCACGCGCCGCGAGGGTTCATCGACAAGCCGAGCCAACTGGATCATCGGATCGTCGCACGCTTCGACCGCGTCGGGCCCTCCCTCGACGAGCTTGCGTCGCACGGCCACATCGGCAAGCTGGCTCTTCTCGACCAACTCGGTGGCGCGCTGGATCGGCGACTTGTTGTCAAGCACCTTCCGCACAAGCTTGTCGTCGGCGCCGGCTAGCTCTTCGTACATGCCAAGTGAATCGGCTAGCTTCACAATCTCCAAATCTTTGTAGATCGGCGCCTCGGAATAGAGCTGCTGCTTGAGGGAGTCGAGCCCCGCTTCGCCGTATTCGCGCAGACGCTGGGCGTTCGGTTTTTCGGTTTCGGCGGTGAGCCGCACGATCATCATGGCGATGTGATAGAGCTCGGTGTTGAACGCCATCCCTGCCTGCAACGGCCGCGCTCCCTCGAGCAGGTACCAGTCGCGGTAGATGTCGGTCCAGGTGGTCAAGGCGTCGTCGACTTGCTTCCAGGCGTCGCCATACGACCGTTTGAGCGCGGGGTCGGCCCCGACCGCCGCTTTTAACTTGCCTTCCAGCTCTTGTTTCTGGCCCAGGATGGCCGGGTCTTGCAGGCCGGCGAGCCCGCCGAGCCGAGCCTTGCGCGAGTTCTGGTAGCCGAAGAGTTCGTCTTGCGCCCGGCGGGCGTTCTCGCGGCTGCGGTCGCTGTAGGTGCGCAGCATCACTTCGCGCCGCCGCAGAACGTTGAGCGTCAGGGGAAAAACCCGATCCCGCAGGAATTTCAGGTGTGCGACGGTGTTCAGCCGGTTGGTGCGGCCGGGATTCCCGGAGACGAATACCAATTCGCCATCGTCCGCCCCCGACTTGCTCCAGGTCAGGTAGTGGTCGACCTGGGCGGGCTTACCGTCTTCGTAAGCACGGAAGAAGCAGATATCGAGGTCGTAGCGGGGAAACTCGAAATTGTCGGGGTCGCCCCCAAAAAAGGCGATCGATTTTTCGGGTGCGAAGACCAGCCGCACGTCCGTATATTTTTTGTAGCGGTACAAGTGAAATTGCCCACCCTGGTAGAGGGTGACCACGTCACTTCTCAGCCCGGTCTTCTTGAACGATTCCTCTTCGATCGTGTTCATGGCCGCCTGGCGCGCGGTGCGGGCTTCGGACGGCGGCAGGCCGGCGATGGCCTTGTTGATCCGATCGGTCACATCCTCGATGCTTTGCAGCACGTTCAACTCCAGGTCGACGCACTTCTTTTCGTCTTCTTCCGAAGCCGCGTAGAAGCCGTCTTCGATGTAGTCGTGCTCTGCGTCGCTGAACTTGTACAGCGCGTCGGCGCCTACGTGATGGTTGGTCATCACCAGGCCGTCGGCCGAGACGAACGAACCCGATCCGCCGCTGTTAAACCGCACGCTGGCCCGCTGCAGATGGGTCAGCCACTCTTCGCTCGGCTCAAAGCCGTATTTCTGCTTGAGGTGCTGACGAGGCGGATGATTGAAGAGCCACATTCCTTCGTCGGCCATCGTCAGAGGCGCGGCAAGCGTGAGCATCGTCGTCATAAGCAAGAAATCGGAAATGCGATTCATCGAATGTCTCGTAAAGGTGGCGGATATCGCTTGGTGCGGAGCGGAGTGTCGAACGGCCGACGGGCCAGCGACCGCACTTACGGCGTCACGAACTTCACACAGACCGGCTTGGGAACCTTGATCTCATGGCCGGTCGACTTGAGCTTTCCCGTTTCGGCATCGACCGCCAGCACCAGAATGTTGTCGGAGTCCTGGTTGGCCGCGAGGAGGTATTTGCCCGACGGATCGATGCCGAAATTCCGTGGAGTCTTGCCGCCCGACGACTGATGCCCGATCGGAGTCAACTTCCCTGACTTCGAGTCGACCGAGAAAGCGGCGATGGTGTTGTGCCCGCGATTCGAGCCGTAGACGAATTTGCCTGACGGGTGAACCTGCACCTCAGCCGTGGAATTGCCCCCCTTGTCGACAAAGTCGTCGGGCACCGTGCTGATCGTCTGAACTTCGGTGAGCACACCCTTGGCAGCGTCGTAGCTGAAGGCAGTGATGGTGAGCGCCATTTCATTGATCACGTAAGCGAAGCGGCCGCTCGGGTGGAAGGCGAAGTGCCGTGGCCCCGAACCGGGCTTGACGCTGGCGAAGGGGGGATCGTTGGGCGTAAGCGAGCCCTTGTCGGCGCCGAAGCGGTAGACGAGCACCCGGTCGAGCCCCAGGTCGGCCACGAAGGCAAAGTGGTTCGCCGGGTCGAGATTGACCGAGTGGGCGTGCGGTCCTTCTTGCCGGCCCGGGTCGACCGACTTTCCTTGATGCTGGATGAAGGCACTGCTGCTGGCGAGCCGCCCGTCTGCGCCGATCGGCAGGCAGCAGACGCTGCCGCCGCCATAATTCGCGGCCAGCACATTTTTGCCCGCCTTGTCGACGACCAGATGGCAGGGCCCCTGTCCGCCCGACGACTCACGGTTCAAGGGCTCGAGGCCGCCGTTCTTGCCGATGGCGAAACCGGCGACCGCGCCGGTCTGCTTGCCGTCGAATTCAGCGACCTCGCAGACCGCGTAGAGGAATTTTTTGCTGGGATGGATGGCCAGAAACGAGGGATTCTGAACTCCCGATGTGCCGCTGATTCTCGTCAGCTTGCCGCTGGCCGCATCGAGCTCGAGCAGATGAATGCCCTCATTCTTCGCGTCGGCGTAGCTGCCCACGTAGACGCGTACCTTGCCGGCGCTTTCGTCCGCCGCCCAGGAAGATTTGGGGTAGATCACAGCAAACGCCAGTGCCAGACTGAAAAGAAGCGTGCGGAGCATGGAAGCGATCCTTGGTGCGGGTCCGGTGGTGCCAAGCGGCGCGAGTATAAAGGTCTGGGGCCGGTGATGGCAAGTTGCCGGCCCGCCAGGTAGCGTCTGAAAGTTGTGTTGTGGCGGGGCCTTTGAAGCGCCCGAGGCTAGCCGGTCGGGCCGACTTCTTATCCCACTATCGGGCACACTAAGCCAGGTTGACTTTCTTGTTTCGCGGGCGGGGCAATCGGGGTGCCAAGCTACGTTGCCGCCGGGCTTCCCGGCCTTGGCGGCTTTTTCGCTGTGCTTGACCACCATTTATTGCGCCCTAGGGTTCAGGGGGCGAAAAAGATGGAAGAGATCCGCTTGCAGTGTGCCGTCCTTCTGACGGCGGATTTGAAACAGCAAATCGCAATTTGCCAGTGGCTCTCGGAGCAAATGCCCTTTGCTGAGACCGCCTGCACGCTAAAAAGACTTGGCTACACCATCCGAGAAATAGCCGAGATGCTTTCGCCCGGCTCATCGCATCCGATGGCCGAAACTGCCGTGAAAATGCTCGGTTGGGCCGAAAACCCTTACGCCCAGCCTGTGTCTTTGGTTGCCCAGCGATTGCCGTGACCTAGGGTTCACATCCTTGAGGCCTCGGGCGTCCTCTTGGAGACGGGCCGCCTTCTGATGCCAACTGCGGGAGGGCGGCTTTTTCTTGCGCCACACTCAGCATAGGCTGTGGGCAGCTAGGGGTGTCCACGCGGGCGCGGTTCTCTTTCTGTCGCCAATTCTTCTGGATGGGCTAGAATGCGGCGAAACGCCTTCTCTCGGCCGCATCCGGGGCGGGCGAACCGTCCAGCGATCCCGGAACCTTAGCGCCGAATGGGGCGCTGCGGCGGGGTGTTCCCTGGTAACGCATCGATCAGGCTGCCAGACAACACAACGTTCAGACACTACCGCTTGCCACGGTCGATTTGACGGCCCGCCGTTCGTGACCTATGAATCCCGTATGGCTGCGCGATGCCCCTGCATCGCCGGACACACGTCGACAGGCCATTTCGGCCAAACGCAACCCCGTTGATGGACACTATGCCTGCGCTTCTGTGCGAGCCGGAGACCGTGCCGGCGTATGAATTGCATCCCCAGGGGGACGACCGGGTGCGTTCGCAAGTCTGGAGCCTGCTCTCCGCCGTCTTGCCGAACGCGCCGATCGTCGAACGCCGCCGGGAACAGCGATATCCCTACCCGCAGTTGATCACCCTCTGGCCGATGGAACCGGACGGAGAAACCGTGTCGGGCGCAGCCATGACGGTGGTCGGCAAACACCTCTCAGAGCGCGGCCTGGGCTTCTTTCATCCACATCCCATCGCCAACCGGCTGGCGATCGTTTCGCTGGAAAAACGCGACGGCCGCTCGATCAGCTTTCTGCTCGACATCCACCGCTGCCGTTTTACGCCCCAGGGGTGGTACGAAAGCGGCGGCCGCTTGCTCGCGGCGGTGAATCCGCCGCCGCGCGCCGGCGCGGGCCGCCCTTGAGACACACGTCGCCTCGGCCGCTATAGTAGCAGGCACACGGGCGTGTACCTGCTAGTCTGGCCGAAGGCGCCGTCACGCATTGTCTACCGACTACCTCTTTGTCTACGGCACGCTCCGGCCCCCGGCAACTCCGCCGGAGCTACAGGCTCTTTTGGCGCCGCTGGGCGGCCTGGGCCGGGCAACGACGGCAGGCGTCCTCTACGACCTGGGGAAGTATCCGGGCGCCGTGTTCAGCGGTTCCGGGAAGATCGTCGGAGAGGTGCTCGAGTTGCCCGATAGCGAACGCCTGCTCGCCGCCCTCGACGAGTACGAAGGCTTTGATCCGGACGATCTGCAAGGTAGCCTGTATCTTCGTGTTCGCCGATCGGTGACGCTCGCCGATGGCCGCTCGCTCGATTGCTGGGCCTACGCCTACAACCGTGATGTGACCGGCTGTGCGACCATTCCTGGCGGCGACTACACGGCACGCGACAAGTAAGATTGACGGACCCGTTTATGGTGCGGCTGTTCGCCCGCATCGAAGCGGCTGCGACGGCCGCACGGCAAATCACGGCACGACAAGACGATGAGCGTCCATCTGCTGGCTACTCTCGATACCAAGGGGAAAGAAGCCGCCTACGTGCGCGACCTGCTGCACGCCTGCGACGTGCAAGTGAAACTGGTCGACACGGGCTGCCAAGGAGCACCGGCCGTGCCAGCCGATGTGCCGCGTGAGGCGCTTTTCGCGGAGGGGGGATTCGACCTTGCCGATCTCGTTCGGGCCGGCGACCGCGGACGCGCGGTGACCGCAGCGGCAGAAAGCGCTGCCAAAATGATTGCCCGACTGCACGCGAGCGGTGAGGTGGAGGGCGTACTGTCAATCGGCGGCTCGGCCGGAACGACGATCGGCGCCGCTGCCATGCGGGCGCTGCCGCTGGGCGTGCCGAAATTGATGGTCAGCACGCTCGCCTCCGGCCAGGTGAGACAGTTCGTCGGCGACAAAGACATTCTCATGCTCAACTCGGTGGTCGATATCTCGGGCATTAACCGGATCAGCCGCGCCGTGTTGGGCAACGCCGCCCGTGCGATGGCCGGAATGGTTCGCTTTCGAACTGCGCCCGGACAGCCGGCCACATCGGGAGCCGACCGGCCTTTGATCGCGGCGACGATGTTCGGTGTGACAACCCCCTGTGTCGAACGGGCGCGCAAGGTACTGGAAGAGGCCGGTTACGAAGTGCTCGTGTTTCATGCTACGGGGAGCGGCGGCCAGGCCATGGAGTCGCTGATCGCCGACGGTCTGATCGCCGGCGTGCTCGACATCACCACCACCGAGTTGGCCGACGAACTGGTGGGTGGGTTTTTGACGGCCGGGCCCGCGCGCCTGACGGCCGCCGCACGGCGAGGCGTACCGCAAGTCGTTTCGGTCGGCGCCACCGACATGGTCAACTTTCACGCGCCGGAAAGCGTACCGCCGTGCTTCGCCGGCCGGCAGTTTTACAGGCATAACCCGACGGTCACGCTGATGCGTACGACGGTCAGCGAAAACAAGGCAATCGGCGTCGAAATCGGCCGCAAACTGGCCGGTGCAACGGGTCCAGCGGCCATTCTGCTTCCTCTGCGCGGCGTGTCGGCCCTCGACCGCGAGGGCCAGGCGTTTTGCGACCCGGAAGCCCGGCAGGCGCTGTTTGACGCGATTCGCAGCAGCGCCGGCACGACCGAGATCATCGAGTTCGACCTTCACATCAACGACACCGAGTTTGCCGAGGCAGCCGCGCGGAAACTGCTGTCGCTTATTCTGTCCACTAGTTCACGGTCTGAAGCGTGACATGAACATGATCGGGCAGTTGCTGACGCGGTCGTGGTGGCGATATGCGACCAGCGAACCGTCCGCGTTCTCGGCCGCCTATCATTGGCTCGACGTGCGGGGCTTAGTTCAGCACGCCGGGATGCACGATGTCCATCAGGCGATGGTTGTCGCGATAGTCGACGGGAATGCCGATCACCACGGGACCGGGCGTTTCTAGCGCCCGCTTGAGCGTGGGCCCGATCGTGTCCGGAGCTTCGATCCTGAGCCCGACGGCGCCGAACGACTCGGCGAAGCGCACGATGTCGACCGGCCCGAAATCGACGCCCGAGGCGCGTCCGTACTTGGCCACTTCCTGAAACCGCACCATGTCGTAAGAGCCGTCGATCCAGACCAGGTGAACCAGGTTGCACTTGAGCCTCACCGCCGTCTCCAGTTCGCCCGCCGAGTACAAAAAGCCGCCGTCGCCAGAAATCGAAATCACCTTCTCGCCGGGACGGACGAGGCAGGCGGCGATGCCCCACGGCAGCCCGACGCCGAGCGTCTGTTGCCCGTTGCTGATGAGCAACTGCCGCGGGCGAAAACTGTATAGATAGCGGGCCAACCAAATATGGAACGAGCCCATGTCGAGGCAAACCGTCATGTCGTCGCCGAGCAGGTTTTGCAACTCGTGCACCAGGCGCATCGGGTGGATCGGCACGCCCCGCATCGCGGCCCGCCTGCTCGGCAAATTGCTTCCGGTCGCGGGCGATTTCGGCCAGAACGTGTTCGTCAACGGAAGGCGTTTTCCGCTCGATCTGGGCGGCCAATTCGCTTAGCGTGCCTGCCAGGTCCCCCGTCAATTCGAGATGCGGCCGATAGTCTTTGTCGACGTCGGCGTAAACGGCGTCGATATGAACAAGGTGGCGCTGGCGTCCCTTGTTCCACAGCCCCGGCTCGTATTCGACCGGATCGTAGCCCACGGCGACGACCACGTCGGCCGCGTCGAGCAGCTTGTCGGCCGGCTGGTTATGAAACAGGCCCACCCGGCCGCCGAAACAGTCAAAATGCTCGCGTGGCACGACCCCGGCTCCCTGGAACGTGCATACGACGGGGAGTTTCGTTCTGGCGAGCAGCCCCCGCACGGCCGCCGCGGCACGCGGCTCGCTCGCCAGCAATCCGAGCAGCAGCAGCGGCCGTCGGGCGGCGTTGATCAGCGCCGCCGCCGAGCGGATCAGTTCGGCGTCGGCCGCGCCGATCTTTGGCGGGTAGACGGGTGTGAGGACGTCGCCCGGCGCGCTGCCCGTCATGATGTCTTGCGGAGCGCTGATGAACGCCGCGCCCGGGCGTCCCGATTCGGCGGCGCGGAAGGCGCTGGCCAACACCTCCGACACGGCCGCCGGAGAATCGATTTCGGCGCTGTACTTGGTGATCGGCCGGAACAGGCTCACCGTGTCCATGCTCTGGTGGATCTGCTTCAGGCGGCTCGACGTCGGCACGGCCCCGCCGATGGCGACGACGGGATCACCTTCCGAGTTGGCGGTCGCCAGCCCCGTCACCAGGTTTGAGCAGCCGGGGCCGGAGGTGACCAAGGCGACTCCGGCTCGTCCCGTCATGCGGCCGATCCCGCCGGCGATGAAGGCGGCATTCTGCTCGTGGCGGCAAACGATGGTCTTGATCTTCGAGTCGAGGAGCGTGTCGAACACCTTATCGATCTTGGCACCGGGGACGCCGAAAACGTACTCGACCCCTTGTGCCTCCAGGCTTTTGACGAGCACTTCGGCCCCCGTTCGTAGTTCGCCGGTCGGGGGCGTCGTCATGTGTGTTCTCCTTCCGCCTGGGCCAGTTCGGCCGCCGAATCGCGCCGCAGGTCGGCCCTCAAAAAATCCTCGGTTTCGGGCAGGGCCAGGCGGTAGTCGCCCTCCCGCTGAATTTGAAGGCGCAAATTGGTTCCGCGGCAGTCGAGCAGGTGGCCGCCGTGCTGGCGATCTGCCGACAGGAAGTGCAAGTGGTAGCCCGGCACGTTAAGCATCCTCGCGTATTCGGGCGTCCAGAAACCGACGAGCGTTCCCGGCACATCGCGAAACTCGAACTCGGGCTGGACGGCGGCGGCCTGCACCAAGGGGACGCCTTCGCGGGTTTTGCACATCGCACGGGCATGGACGTAGTCGAAGTGCCCGTCGACCCTCAGGGCAAAGAAAAGATTGTCCGACTGGCGGAGATCGTCGAACCGCGAGAAGAGCATGCGCGAATCCGGACAGGCAGCAAGCTTCACCTCGGTTTCGGCGACGAAGCGCGTTACCACGGCAAAGGGACTGAGAGCCTCGTCATCGCACTCGCGCACCGATCCATCGCCGCGAGCCTGAAAGAAGTGTCCGTCGACGGCCACCATTTCGCCGTCCAGGTTCTCGAAGGTGCCCAACCCAAGGTCGCCGTGCTCCCGCAAGGTGCCGACTCGGACGGCCCCCTGATAGATCCCTTCGACCAGCGCGTTCGAGGTTGACACCTGAAACAGCGTGTGGTGCGAGACCTGGAGGTAGTCGGCAAGGGCCTTGCTGACGATGTGGGCCAGGGGCTCGCGCGTCTTTTGGACACACGATCGCAGCGCCCTCCACAATCCTGGCGAGATGTTGACGTTGAGGTTTCCCATAGACTATCAGAATGCGGGATAGGCGGGGGACCATTGAGCCGCTGCCACCCGCCGACGCAACTCTTCGTCGCCGATCGTCGGAGCAACGCCTTCTTTTGCGGCGGTCCGAGCGACGGCCGTCGCGATGTGAACCGCCACCCTTCGCAAGTCGGCTAGAGCCGGCAACAGCGACGCGGAGGGATCGCTCAGAGCGGGCGACTGCTCAGCCAGGGCCCGTGCCGAGGCAAGAACCATCGCGTCGGTGACACGTCGGGCGCCCGAGGCGACCACGCCCAAGCCGATGGCGGGGAAAATATAGATGTTGTTGCACTGGGCGATGGTGATTTTCCGCCCGTCGAACGGCACCGGATCAAAGGGCGAACCGGTCGCCACGAGCGCGCGGCCTTCGGTCCAGCGAACGAGATCGTCGGCGGCCGCTTCGGATTTGGTGGTCGGATTCGAGAGCGGAAAAATGATCGGGCGCGCCGCCTTCCGCGCCATTTCGCGAACGATCGGTTCACTGAAGGCGCCGCGGGCCGTCGAAAGTCCGATCAGAACGCTGGCCTCGGTCTGGCGAATCACATCCGCCAGCCCGATCTGGCCGTTTTGCGTGCGGAACCACGCCGATACTCGCTCATAAGGCTGGGCGTACACCCGCTGTTCGGCGCTCAAGTCGGCGCGTTTCGAGTGCAGCAGGCCGTCTTTGTCGACCACCCAGAATCGCCCGCGAGCTTCGTTCTCCGATAGTCCTTCGTCCCGCATGGCGGCGCGCAAGAAATCGGCCACTCCGATTCCGGCCGAGCCGGCCCCGAGCATCACGATTTGTTGCTCCTTCAAGCTCTTGCCCGATACCTTGACGGCGGCCAGGATGGCGCCCAGCGCGACGGCCGCCGTCCCCTGGATGTCGTCGTTGAAGGTGAGCAGTTCGTTGCGGTAGCGTTCGAGGATGGGGCGGGCGTGCGGGGTGGCAAAATCCTCCCATTGCAGGCAGGTGTCGGGCAGTTCCTGCTTCACCGCCCCGACGAAACGATCGACAAATTCAAAATAGGCGTCGCCCGTAATCCGCTCGTGCCGCCAGCCGAGATACTCCGGGTCGCGCAACCGCTCTGGGTTATTCGTCCCCACGTCGAGCACGATCGGCAAGGTCCGGGCGGGATGAATGCCGCCGATGAGCGTATAGAGCGAGAGCTTGCCGATCGGAATGCCCAGGCCGCCGGCCCCCTGGTCGCCGATCCCCAGGATCCGCTCGCCGTCGGTGACGACGATCACGTCCACATCCGCGTTGGGGCGGCCTCGCAAAAGCGCGGGGATCGAGTCGCGCAGCGGATACGAGATGAACATGCCTCGCGGCCGTCGGTAGATATGGCTGAACTGCTCGCACGCCAGCGCGACGACTGGCGTGTAGACCATCGGCGTCATCTCCTCGATGTGCTCAAGCAACAGCCGGTAGAAGAGAACTTCGTTCGTGTCCTGCAACGCGCGCAGGTAGATGTGCCGCTCCAGGTCGTCGTCCTTTCGCCGGTAGGCCTCGTAGGCGCGCACGAGCTGGTGGTCGAGCGTCTCGACGTAGGGAGGCAGCAGGCCGTGCAAGCCGAGCCGGCCGCGCTCTTCGTCCGTGAAGGCCGTTCCCTTGTTCCAGCACTGATGATTGAGGAGTTCCATCCCATGAAGCCCAGGCGGACCGATCCGTCGCTTCGGGGCCGCCTGCTCACACGCAGCCTGGTTGGTCGTCGTCGAGTTCATTCAAAAGGCTCCATCCCTTGGAAAATTGTCGTTAAAGGACCTTGCGCGATGCACTTGCGTCGTTAGAGCGACGTCTCCGTGAGAGCAGTTCCTCCTGGAAGTTCGACGGAAGATCCGCGATGTATGGCGTCCATTGTCGAAACGCGAGCGGCGAGTCTTGCGGACGATTGCAAGGCGTTCACCCGATGCAAGCGATCCCGGACATGCGAAGATTATCCTCAGTCTCGTGCGGAACAGGTCGCCTAGCGAAACTCATCGCGGCAGTCTTTGTTCCGTCTCGCAAGTCTATCGGGTCGGCAACCGGTTTGTCGAGCGCGCGCTGTCTGGACTAGCAGACCGCTGTGAAGAGAACGGCACACGCGCGCGGCGCCGCACATCGGAGCGCAGCGGTGGGGGAGACACAGGAGACTGTTCCGATCTGTTCGGACGATCTTTTTTTGTTCAGTCCGCTGAAAAAATCGCATGTTCCGGAGCATACTTTTGCGCTGTCACCCTTCCTCACGCTTTCGGCACACAAGTTGTTTATGAACAGCCCGCCCCGAAGGCCGATTCGTTGGCGCCTGCCGTGTCCGTAGGGCAGCGTTCCGATTGCCACGCCTCGATCGGGAGTGTGCGTTACAGGGAGGCGCAACCACACGGAGCGATCACCATGCGATTCCCCGATTGGCTCAAGTCTACGTCGGCTCCGTTTTATTCCGGCAAGGCCCGCCGCAAAAAGCTGCACCGAAACGAGGGCGGGCGACGGCAGAGAACGCTGAGCGTGGCAAACCATTTCGAGCAACTCGAAGAGCGATGGCTGCTGGCCATCGACACGACAGGCTCCGGTGCCGCGCTGACGGCGGCCAATCCAGCAACAACGGCCCAAGTGCAGCAAGAATACGGGCAACTCCCGTTGACCTTCGAGGCCAACCAGGGCCAGACTAACAGCCAGGTCGATTTTCTGACCCGTGGTCCGGGCTACTCGATGTTCCTTACCGGCACTGGCGTGGTGATCGACTTGCAGCAAGCCGCGTCGCCACCCGCGGCGGGCAACGATCCGACCACGGCCCGCACGGTGCCCGCGGACGTATCGGCGACGGCGATCCGCATGCAGTTCATCGGCGCCAGTGCGAGCGCCAGCGTAATGGGTCTCGAAAAGCAACAGACCCAAAGCAACTACTTCATCGGCAACGATCCGAGCCAGTGGCACACTGGCGTGGCCAATTTCGGCCAGGTGGAATACGAAAACCTCTATTCGGGCATCAACGCTGTCTTCTACGGCAACCAGCGGCAGCTTGAGTACGATTTCGACGTGGCGCCCGGCGCCAACCCTGGTCAAATCGAGTGGCAAATCCAGGGGGCCACTGGGCTGAACATCGACAGTTCCGGCAGCCTGCTGATCCACACCTCCCACGGCGATCTGACAGAAAAAGCGCCCACGATCTATCAGGAGGTCGACGGTTCGCGCGCTGCGGTAGCAGGTCGATTCGTGCTGGAAGGGAGCGATCGCGTCGGCTTCGTCGTCGGCAGCTACAACACCTCGCTGCCACTGATCATCGACCCAACGCTTGAATACTCGACCTACCTGGGCGGCAGCAGCAGTCTGGGCGGCGATGTAGGCTTCGGCATCGCCGTCGATGGCGCAGGCAACGCCTATGTTACCGGATGGACCTCTTCATCGAACTTCCCCACGACGGCCGGCGCCTACCAAACGACATTCGGTGGCTGGTATAACGCCTTCGTGACGAAGCTCAGTGCCGACGGCCACAGCCTGATCTACTCGACCTACCTAGGCGGCAGCGTCGGGGACGAAGGGCTGGGAATCGCGGTCGATGGCTCGGGCAATGCCTGCATCACCGGCTACACCTACTCGTTGGACTTCCCCACTACGACCGGCGCCTACCAAACGACGTTCGGCGGCACGGCCACTGACGCTTTCGTGACCAAGCTCAGTGCTGACGGCCGGAGCCTGGTTTACTCGACCTACCTGGGCGGCAGGGGCGATGACGAGGGTTGCGGAATCGCCGTCGACAGATCGGGCAACGCCTACGTCACGGGCTACACCGGATCGGCAAACTTTCCCACGACGTCCGGCGCCTACCAGACGACGCTCCGCGGCTACTCTGACGTCTTCTCGACCAAACTCAGTGCCGATGGCCGCAGCCTGGCCTACTCGACCTATCTGGGCAGCAGTGATTACAACAGGGGTCTGGGCATCGCCGTCGATGGCTCGGGCCACGCCTATGTCACCGGAATCGCGTCATCGGGCTTCCCCACGACGACCGGCGCCTACCAAACGACGTTCGGCGGCAAGTACTATCCCGTGACCTATGACGCTTTCGTGACCAAGCTCAGCGCCGACGGCCGCAGCCTGGTTTACTCGACTTATCTGGGCGGCGACGAATATGACGGAGGCTTCGGCATCGCCGTCGATGGCTCGGGCAATGCCTACGTCACGGGCGTCACAGGCTCGACGAACTTCCCCGCGACGGCCGGCGCCTACCAAACGACGATCGGCGGCTACTATCCCATGTCAAGCACGGGCTATGACGCCTTTGTGGCCAAGCTCAGTGCCGACGGCCGCAGCCTGGTCTACTCGACCTATCTGGGCGGCGGCGATGAGGATTTCGGCTCCGGAATCACCGTTGACGGCTCAGGCAACGCTTACGTTAGCGGCATCACGCAATCGTCGGACTTCCCCACGACGACCGGTGCTTACCAAACGACGTTCGGCGGCGTCGCTGACGCCTTCGTGACCAGGCTCAGTGCGGACGGCGACAGACTGACCTACTCGACCTACCTGGGCGGCAAAGACTACGATTCGGGCTCCGGCATCGCCATCGATGGCTCGGGCGACGCTTACGTCGTCGGCTTCACGGCATCGTCGAACTTTCCCACGACGACCGGCGCTTACCAAACGAAGTACGCCGGCGAACGCGATGCCTTCGTTAGCAAGCTTGTCTTGGCTGCGTTACCCCCGCCAGTCGTGAATGTTGTCGATGTCGAGGTGGCGTGGGGCAGCCAAACGATGTCGATCCTGAATCTGGGTCGCGACTTACCTTTTATCAACATCAAAGCCATCGACGTGATCTTCAGCGACGACGTTCAGGTGAACGAAAGCGATCTCGTGCTCACCGGAATCAATGTGAGCACCTATAGTTTTAGCGGCTTTTCGTATAACAAGCTGCTTCACGAGGCCGTTTGGACCCTCGCTTCTCCTTTGGGGGCCGATCGCTTGCAGATGACAATCGATGGACTCAAAAAGCTGGGTTTTTCCGTGCTGCCTGGCGACTTCACCGGGGACGGTGTCGTAGCCGCCCAAGACGCGGTCGATGTGCTGAACCTCACCGCACAAGGGGCCGCCTACTCAGTGTGGGCAGATGTCGATGGCAGTGGTGTCGTTGACCTGCAAGATTACCTCGCCGTGCGGTCCAGAATCAGGGCCCACCTGCCGTGACTTTGTTATAATTGGGCCGGTTGGCGAGACGGACGCCCCGGCGCGGCCAGCCCGCCGCCGGGTGTGTGAAGGGACTTTCTGCTTTGATGGGAAATCGCAATGATGACTATCACCGCTGCAACGTCGTCGGTTTGGAACGGTTCATCAAGGAGTGCCAATCGCGCGTTTTCTGGGAAGATGTCCCCCAAGCCCCTGGCGACGGCGATCGCTCTATCATGCAGCCTGCTCGCGCTGGAAGCGACGCAGGCTGACGAGCTCATCGTCGAGGTTGTACCAAGTAGCTTGGGTGTTGCCGTGCCGCCCGGCTCCGGCACGCTGGAGGTCGATCTGCTCAACCCGGCAACGAATAGTCAGTCATTCTCGCTGGAAGGATTTCAATTTGAGCTTCGAGCACCGGGTGGTTCGGGCGTGACTTTTTCCGATGCGACCACCGCCACATCAGCCGCCTATATCTTTGCCGGCAACAGCATTGCCGACTCATTCTTTGGTGGCGATTTGATTGTCAGTCCGCCGCCGCCCCCGGCCACGAATGACCTGGTGGCATTTGACTCCGTGGCGACCCCTAATACCTTCGTTACATTGGCTCCGGGCAGCACGTTGGGGCTTGGGCTTGTTTCTTTCAGCGTAGATGCAAACGCGCTAGCCGCGTTCGTTCCGCTCTCCATCATCACTTTTAACGGCAACACGGAGCCGAACGGAACGCAGCTTGTCGACCCGAGCGGCAACCCGATCCCGTTCTCCACTAATAATGGCGAGATTACCATCGGAACCCCGGTCGTTCCCGAACCGTCGGTGCTTGGCCTGGTGGTCAGCGGGCTTGTTTTTGGCGGGGTGTTCCAACTGCGGCGCGGGGCGGGCGCCCGCCAATCGCAGCGGGAATAGAATAACTTGTCGCTGACACCCTAGTCCCGATTGAGCAAGTCCTCGCTACAACCGGGGGCTCTTGAAGCGCAACCTCGACCTCAGCCGGCAACCTTGTGAAAGCTGCGTTGAGCAGCGTGTGGCTGACCACGCGGGCCCCCATACTGTCGGGCGGCGGAAAAGAGTTTGAGCATCGTCGAGGAGGTCGAGCGCGGCACAAGCCCGCCATAATCGATCGCTCTGATTCAGCCGTCCCTCGCCGCCTCGAAGAGAAACCAGGTCCTGCGCTCCGTCTGATCGATCCACACCTCGATCATGCTGGCCGTGGCAACGTCGTTGTGGCGCTCACAAATCTCGTGGGCCGAGCGGAACAACTGCGTCAGGTGCTGGTTGTCGTCGCGCAGTTCCGCAAGCATCTCCGCCGGAGCGACGTAACCCGCGTCGTTGTCTTTCAAACGCTGGTGATGCGCGATGTCGCCGATCGAATGGAGCGTCGTTCCGCCGATCTTGCGCGCCCGCTCGGCCAGATCATCGGTCATGGCAAAGATCTGGTCGGCGTGTTCATCCAACAGCAGATGGTAGTCGCGAAAATGCCGCCCGCTCATGTGCCAGTGGAAGTTCTTTGTTTTGATGTAGAGCGCAAAGACGTCGGCGAGCAGGGAGCGCAGCTCGCTCGCGATCTCGTCCACGCCCTCATGGCTGAGATCCGTCGGCGTCATCAAGGCCCGCGACACACTGAGGTTTGATTCAGTCAATGCCATTGCTTCTCTCCTATGCTTATTCCACGAAACATGATCTATCACCGATCGTCCGCAGCGTTTGCCGCGCCGGCCCCAAAGCCTGCTGCGGGCAGCAGCGGGGCCTTGGCAAACTCCTCAGGCAGTTCTCCGGTTAAAGCTCTCAGAAATGCAACGATCCCATCCACCTCTTGCGGGGAGAGATCGGTTCCCAGTTGCACCTTCCCCATGATCTTGACCGCGTCTGCCAGGGAGTTGACCGAGCCGTCATGAAAATAGGGGGGCGTCATGGCGACGTTGCGCAGGGTGGGAACCTTGAACACGTACAGGTCGTCGTTAGCCTTTGTGATGTTGAACCGCCCCTTGTCGATTTCCTGGCTGTGCGTCTGCTGCCAGTAGTCTTCTACGACGCCGAATTTCTCGAAGGCGTCGCCGCCGATCCCCACGCCGCTGTGGCATTGGATGCAGCCGCGGTCCATAAACGTGCGCAAGCCGTTCTGTTCGGTCTGAGAAAGGGCCTCTTTCTTCCCCCTCAAAAACTCATCAAAACGTGAAGGAGTGACCAAGGTTCGTTCATAAGCGCCAATCGCGCGGCCCCAGTTCTCGGCCGTGATGGGGTCGGCTTCACCGGGAAAGGCCTTGCTGAACAACCTTGCGTACCCAGGAATGGCCTTGAGCCTGACGACCGCGGCTGCGTGGTCCGCATTGCCGAAACCGGCTCCGAGCAGCGCCTTAGTGGCTTGTGCTTCGACCGTGTCGAACAGTCCGTCCCAGTGCACCTTGAACTGCAACGGCATGTTGAGCACCGTAGGAGCGTTGCGGGCGAGCCGTTTGTCGTGCAGGCCCAGTGACTTCGGCAATGCGTCGGCGCCGTACAGCGCCGGCTGGTGGCAACGGACACAGCTTCCGGTGCCGTCGTCACTGATGCGCGGATCGAAGAACAACATTCGGCCCAGACTCACCTGATCCGGGCTGGCAGGTTTCTCGGCGGGGTGTTCGGGCAGGGGCTCGAAGTTTTTTCGGGCTTCTTGTGCCACGTCGCCGGCGTCCTCAGCCGCAGCGGTTTTCGCGAGCAGAGCGGCACCGATCGCGACGACGGCCAGGCCGACAAGCCCCAATCCAAAGCGTGCCAGATTGGTGTAACGCATTTCTGTGACGTGCCTCCAGGTTGTGGGATCGACCTCTCAAGCCCCTATGCGGACGGGTCGTGAGCCCGGCGGTCGACGGTGCGCCATCCCCGTGCATTACTAAGCGTTGCGCCCAGACACAAGCTGGCGGAAGGCCGTCATAACTCCGCGGGCGTATAAGGTTACTTGCCGCTCTTGTCCGAGATGAACACGTCGCGGTGCGGGAATTTTTCGAATAGACCGGCCGGCTTGCCGAAATTGGTGGCCAGCACGTCGAGCGGGTTCCCGGCGATCCACTGCGACAGGTCGATCGTCTGGTAGACGCCCGTATTGAAGCCGATCAGCACGCGGCACGGCTTTTTGCCAACGTTCTCGATCGAATGCCCGTAGCCCTGCGGGATGTAGCCGACATCCCCCTTTTCGAGCGTTTCGGTCCGGTAGCGGCCCTTGGCTCCGAACAGCGTGACACTGATGTTCCCGTCGACGACGTACTGCCACTCATCGGCGGTCGGGTGCCAGTGCAACTCACGCAGCGCGCCGGGGTCGAGATCGAGAACAACGCCAGTGACCGTTTTGGAGATCTCAAAGTTTGTCGAATCGACCCGCCACTCGCGGCCTCCCGGGTAGACGCGATGGGGCTCCTGGGCCAGAAGCGAGTACTTATGCGTTTGCGGGGGCGACTTCAGGCCTTGCAGGGGTGCGGCCGGCTTCTCTGGCGGCTTTTGGCCGCGCGCGAAGTAGACCTCTTCGCTGGGGAAGCCGTCGATCGCCGAGACCGGCAGGCCAAAGTTCTTCGCCAGCAGTTCCTTGGGGGTGTGGGCGAACCAGTCGGAGATGCTGAACGTGCCGAACTCGGAAAAGTAGCCGTTGTCGAAGATGAGGATGAAGTGCGTCGGCTCGTCTCCCAGGCATTCGAGCATGTGGCCGTGTCCTCGAGGAAAGTACCAGACGTCGCCGGGCCCGAAGTCGTTTGTTTCGGCATGCCCTTGAGGATCGATGACGGTGGTCCGCACCCGTCCCTCGATGACGAAGGCCCACTCGGCCGCGGTGGCGTGCCAGTGCAGCTCGCGCATGGCGCCCGGCTCGATTTTCATCGAGACGCCGGCCAGGCCCTTGGAGACGGGCAGTTGCTTGACGGTGGCTTCCTTGCCGTAACTTCCTCCGATCACCCGCCCCTTTGACTTCTCCAACGCGAACTTGAACGTCGGCAACTCGTCTTCGGAGAGCACCGAGTCCGGGACGTTATTCATGAAACTTGGGTCGCCCGCCTGGGCTTGCTTGTTGCCGGTGAGCGCCGCCGTCGTGGCCGCCGCCAAGGCTGCGGCCGCGGTCAAGAACTCGCGTCGTTGAAAGTCGGACATGAGATTCCTCCTGGTCTTGTTCCTCGCGCTTCCGCATCCGAACAGTTCGGACGGCCGGTGCAGAAGCATCTTGCGCCAGTTTGTGGATGATACGCAAGCAGCGTTTGATTCCTTTCAGTTTTTTTCTAGGCATCTGCTGAATGTTCGGCTGAGCCGTATTCATGCCGGTGAAGAACTGCCGTAATCACCGAAAATCTCGCGACTGTGTGCCCAGCCGTCGCGTGAGCGCAACCACATCCTCCAGCTTGCTCACCAGCACGTGAATGACCGCGCCCTGCCGTTCCAGCCGGCCGTGGGCGAGCAGGGCGGTGGCGGTAGCGGCCTCGCGTCGATAACGCTCCCAGATCGCCGGGCGGACGATCAGGTTGGCGATGCCCGTCTCGTCTTCCAACGTGACAAACGTGATGCCGCTGGCGGTACCGGGCCGCTGCCGCACCAACACCAGGCCGGCCACGCGCAACCAGCAGCCGTGAGGTGTTCTGGCCAGGCCGACCGCGGGCGTGACTTTCAGTTCATCAAGTTGCTTGCGCAGAAAGCCCATCGGGTGGCCCTTCAGCGAAAGACCGGCCGTGCGGTAATCGGCCACCACTTCTTCCAAGGGCGCCAGAGCCGGCAGATCGTGAGGACGTGGTTCCGACTCGCCGGCCGGCAAGCGGTCGAAAAGCGGCATGGGACGATCGCGGTGTTGCTCCAGAGCATGCCATAACGCGCCGCGACGATCGACGTCGAACGAGCTGAACGCATCGGCTTTGGCCAGACGCACGATCATCGGCCGTCCCAGCCCGGTACGCCGGGCGAAATCTTCGACGGAGCGAAATGGCTTCTTCGCCCGCGCGGCCATAATCGCCAGCGCCTGTTTTTCCGGCATGCCACGGAGCTGACGAAAACCCAGACGAAGCGCCTGCAAGCTTTGGCCGGCGCTAGCCCAAGTTAGAGAGTCGTTCGTGCCGTGTCCGATCGAAGAGTTTAGAGCGGAGTCTGCGTCGCATTCCGGCCCGAAAGTACGTTGCGGCGCGGTTGGAGTGTTCCACCTTCGCGGGCGCCGTTGGCTACCGGTTAAAACTGCGCCGGCAGGATCCTCGACCCCTTCCAGCGTGCAGTCCCAATCGCTGTGGTTCACCTCCACCGGCCGCACTTCGACGCCATGCTCTCGGGCATCGCGCACAAGCTGCGCGGGCGCGTAAAAACCCATCGGCTGACTGTTGAGCAGCGCCGCGGCGAAGGCGTCGGGGTAGTAGTGCTTCAGCCAGGCCGACACATAGACCAACAGCGCGAAGCTGGCCGAGTGCGATTCGGGGAAGCCGTATTCGCCGAAGCCGCGAATCTGCTCGAACACACGCTCGGCGTATTCCTTCGACAGTCCCCGCTGCACCATGCCGTCGTGCAGCTTCTGGCGGAACTGCTCGATCAGCCCCGGCCGCCGCCAGCCCCCCATGGCCCGGCGCAACTGGTCGGCCTCGCCCGGCGTAAAGCCGGCGGCCACCACCGCCAGCCGCATCGCCTGCTCTTGAAAGATCGGCACGCCAAGCGTTTTTTCGAGCACCCGGCGAATCTTGTCGCTAGGAAAACGGACCTCTTCCTCCCCGTTGCGCCGCCGCAGATAGGGGTGCACCATATTTCCCTGGATCGGCCCGGGACGCACGATGGCCACCTCGATCACCAGGTCGTAAAACGTGCGCGGGCGCAGCCGCGGGAGCATGCTCATTTGCGCCCGGCTCTCGATCTGAAACACGCCCATCGTGTCGGCCCGGCAAATCATCTCGTAGACGGCTTGGTCTTCTTGCCGAATGTTGGCCAGCGTGAGTGAGCGGCCGTGGTGCTTTTCGACGAACGCGAAACAGCGGCGGATGGCGGTCAGCATGCCCAACGCCAGGCAGTCGACCTTGAGGATGCCCAACTCGTCGAGATCGTCCTTGTCCCACTCGATAACCGTGCGGCCGGGCATGGCCGCGTTTTCGATCGGCACCAGCTCCGAAAGCGGCCCGCGCGTCATCACCATTCCCCCGACGTGCTGCGAAAGGTGGCGCGGAAAGCCGACCAGCTCGTTGACCAGGGCGAGCAGCCGCCGCACGTCGGGCGAGGCCGGATCGAGCCCCGCCTGACGAGATCGCTCGCCAAGCGAGCGCTGCTGGCCGTGAGCGTCGAGGAGCTTGGCCAGCCGGTCGACCTCCGGCAGAGAAAAGCCGAGGGCCTTACCTACGTCGCGCACGGCCGAGCGGAAGCGGTAGGTGATGACCTCGGCCGTCATTCCGGCCCGGTCGCGGCCGTACTTATCGTAGACGTATTGAATCACCTCCTCGCGCCGCTCGTGCTCAAAATCGACGTCGATGTCGGGAGCTTCGTTGCGCTCGCGGCTGATGAAACGCTCGAAAAGCACGTCCATCCGCTCGGGATCGACGGCGGTCACGCCCAGGCAATAGCATACGGCCGAGTTGGCCGCGGAGCCGCGGCCCTGGCAAAGGATCTGACGCGAGCGGGCAAAACGAACCAGGTCCCAAACCGTCAGAAAATAGGCCTCGTAACGCAGCTCGGCGATGAGGGCCAACTCGTGTTCGATCAGCGAGCGAACCTTGTCGGGCACCCCGCCTGGATAACGGTTGTTCGCCCCTTGCCAGGCAAGTTCGATCAGATACTCCAGCGGCGTTAAACCTGCAGGACAGAGTTCTTCGGGATATTCGTATCGCAGCTCGTCGAGCGAGAAGACGCAGCGGTCGGCCACTTCGATCGTGCGATTGAGACAATCGGAGGCGCCGGCGAAAAGGTCTGCCAGTTCTTCGCGAGACTTGAGGTACCGTTCGGCATTGGCGAACAGCAACTCGCCGGCCTCGGCCACGGTGGTGCCTGCCCGAACGGCGGTCAGCACGTCCTCCAGCGCTCGCCGCGCGGGGGCGTGATAGCGTACGTCGTTGGCCGCGACCGGCGGCACGCCCGCCCGGCGGGCCTCGTCGATCCGGCGGGCGAGTTTCTTGCGGTCGTCGCAACCGTAATGCAGCTCGGCCAGCGCGTAACAACGGTCGCCAAACAACTCTCGGTAGGCCCAGAGCGTTTTGGGGCCTTGGTGCAAACGAATGCTTGTATCCGGCTCCTCTTGACTGGCGGAGGGGCTTCCTGGCCCGTCCTTCCGTTTCGTCTTCCGGCCGGTCCGCCCCTCGTCTTTCTCTTGCAGCACGCACGCCAGCAATCCCTCGGCATGTTCGGCCAGGCGGTCGAAAGTCAGGCGGCATTCCCCTTTCGGAGCCCGTCGCTTTCCGAGGGTCAGCAGGCGGGCCAGCCGCCCGTAGCTGGCCCGGTCGGTGGCCAACAGCACCACGCCGCAAGCATCTTCGGGCCGGATTTCGGCGCCGATCAGCAGCTTGAGCTCCAACTCCTTGGCGGCGACGTGCGCCCGGACCACGCCCGCCAGGCTGTGCCGATCGGTGATCGCCAGGGCACGGTAACCGAGTGCCGCCGCTTGTGTCACCAATTCGTCGGGATGCGAAGCGCCTTCCAGGAACGAAAAGTTCGTCTTGGCGTGCAACTCGGCATAGGGGGCCCCCGAGCATGAGGCCGCCGGAACCGGCCGCGGGGGTGGTCGGCGCTTAAGAGGAGGTTGCTCGGGCATGCCGGTACATAAAACTAGTTGAATGAACTAGGTATAATGTACTTCAGTATACTATCAGACAAAAAAAACGCCAGCCCACACCAACCCGAAGCCGAGCCGCAGCGTACGCGCGGAATCGGCTCAATCTACCTCGCTGATGGTCTGGCGCTTCGGGTTCGTGCCCTTTCGCCACCGGCAACACAGCTTGAAGACACTCCTACCGACGAAAATGCTTTGAGAGAGGAAAATTTTCCCTTACACTTAATCTTGGTGACCTCCTTGAGAGAGTGAATCGCGATGACGGCGAACACCTGGTATTGCGAGGTGCTGCATACAGAATTCGGCCCCCTGACCTGGGACGATCTGCGTGGGATGGCAACACGCGGCACGCTCCGGCCCCAGGACCGCGTCCGGCAACAGGGGGGCGGCTGGCGGGTGGCGAGCGACGTCGAAGGCCTGTTCGTCTCGCCACCGGTCGACGACGCCACCGATTTTGATATTTCGATCCCCCCGCCCGCACAGAAGCCGGCAGAAAACGACGACGAGCTCGATTTTGATCTCTCGGGCTAAAGCGGACTTGTGAACGCTCCCTGAAACTCTTACGCTGGGCTTTTTGCTAGAGCCCGTCCGAAACCGCGTGTCGCATTCACGGTTTCGCATGACCAGTGGATCGTCGGGCCAGCTCTAAGTTCCCAGGGCAGCGTTTGCCAGCATTCATGACTGTCGCCAAATCCAATCCTCCCGTCCGCGTTGCCATTATCGGCGCGGGGGCGGTGAGCGACTATCACCACGTACCCGGCATCCGACTCGACGATCGCGCCAGGCTCGTGGCCGTCTGCGATTCCGACCCCGGCCTGCTTGAGCGGCGGCGGCGCGAATGGAATGTCGAAAAGACGACCACCGACGCCGAGGCCCTCTGTGCCGATCCGGAAGTCGACGCCGTCGTCGTCTGCACCCCGAATTTCACCCACCGGCCGATTGCCCTGGCAGCCGCCCGTCATGGCAAGCACATCATGTGCGAGAAGCCGCTCGGGTTGAACGCCGGAGAGGTGCGCGAGATGTACGAGGCGGCCCGCGACGCCGGCGTCGTGCACATGACAGCCTTTACCTACCGCTTTGCGCCCTCGATGCGGTATCTCAAACACCTCCTCGCCAGCGGTGCGTTAGGCCAGCCGCGGCATTTCCGTTCGCAGCGCTTCCTCGACTGGCCGGAGACAAGCTGGGGGTGGCGGCAATACCAGCATTTGGCGGGCGCCGGGGACCTGTTCGACATGACGATCCACCGGCTCGATTTCGCGATCGACCTGTTCGGACCGATCGAGCGGGTTTGCGGGGCGGTGGCACGCTTCGCTCCGCGCACGACAACGGTCGACGGCAAGAGTTGCCCACCGTCGGACGTAGACGACTGGTCGAGCCTGATCGGCGAGTTCGCCTCCGGCGCCACCGGAGTTTGGGAAGGGACAACGCTCGCCAAGGGTTATCACCGCGACGGCTTCGGCCACGAATGGGCTGAGGTTAACGGATCGGAGGGATCGGCCGTCTACCGCCTGCACGAGCCGAATACGATTCTCTTGGGCCGCACGGGCCACGATCTGGCGCCGGAGGCCGTGCCCGAGGAATTCCTCAAGCCGTCCGACAGCCCGCGCGATCCGCGTGAAGGAAAACCGGCCACCGTTTTCCGCTATGATTTGATGTGGGAATTCGTGTCGGCCATCACGGCGGGACGCCCGGCCGTGCCCAGTTTTTACGACGGCCTGAACGCCCAGCTCGTGGCCGACGCCGTGCTTGAGTCGCACCGCGAGCGCCGCTGGATCGAGATTGCGCGAGCCCGAGCTTAATGAGCAATGAATTGACCAACGACAACCGGCGTGCGCCGCTGCGGTCTTTGACGGGCGTGCAGGTCGTGGCCACGGGGAGCTACGTGCCCGAGTGCGTGGTGACGAACGAAGATCTCCACGCTCGCTTCGGCTTCGATCCATCGTGGATCGTGCAGCGGACCGGCATCCGCGAGCGGCGCCACGCGCCGCCGGAAATGGCCACCAGCGACCTGGCCGTGCGGGCCTCGCGGCAGTGTCTGGAGCGCGCCGGAGCCAAGCCGGCCGACGTCGACCTGGTGTTGGTGGGCACGTTCACCCCCGACATGTCGTTTCCCGCCACAGCCTGCCTGGTGCAAGATCAGCTTGGCATCCGCGCGCCGGCCGTCGATTTGCAGGCCGCCTGCGCGGGCTTCATGTACGCGCTGGTGACCGGCGCCCAGTTCGTCGCCACCGGCTGCAGCAAGCTGGCGCTGGTGATCGGGGCCGACTGCAACTCACGGATTCTCAACCCCAAAGACCAGCGAACTTATCCGCTGTTTGGCGACGGCGCCGGAGCGGTGCTGCTGGCCACCGGCAGCGCCGAGCAGGGGCTCGTTTCCTACGTGCTGGGCTCCGACGGTTCAGGCGGAGATCTGCTATGCCGCCGGATGGGTGGCTCGCGCACACCGTTTTCCAAGGAAGGTCTCGACAGCGACGGTCAGTATCTGCAGATGGACGGCCAGGCCGTGTTCAAGTGGGCCGTGCGGCTCTTGGACGAGTCGATCACGGCCGTCCTGGAGGAGTCGAAGTTGTCTCCCGCCGACCTCGACCTGGTGGTTTTGCACCAGGCGAACGTGCGAATCGTCTACGCGGCCACCGACGTCTTGGGCATCGACCGCAAAAAGGTCTTCTTGAATCTTGATCGCTACGGCAACACCTCGGCGGGAAGCGTGCCACTGGCACTCGACGAAGCCTACCAGCAAGGCCGCATTCGGCGCGGCAGCCGGGTTCTTATAAGCGGCTTCGGCGCAGGTCTCGCTTGGGGAACCGCGGTCCTGCGCTGGTAAAAGTAGCAGGCACGCTCCGTCGTGCCGTTGCCCGCTCGCCGAACGACGTTGCTTCGGTCTCGACGTTACTTCCGTCTCGACCGGCGCCCGGGAGCAACTCGTAACTCCCCGTCTAACGGCTCAAGGCAACCGCACAAGCGGGTGCCCGCTAGTTTGGTTAAACCTGCAGCCGATTAAAGTACTCGTCGGACGAAATCAACTGCGTGACGACCAGTTCTTCAACGGCGCCGCTGTCGAGCTCCCCGGCGTAATAATCGAGAGCTCCGGCGTCGGCGGCGCGATCCAGTAGCTGCTCAAACAAGGCATTCACCCGCACGCGATGGTATTCATCGCTGGCGAAGACCGCGGCCGCCACGTCGGCCGCCGTGGCACCTTGGGCCATTTGCCTCTGGAAGTAAGCCAGGGCGCTGGCGTCGATCGACCGTCCCAGGGCGTCCTGGAACAAGGCGTTCAAGAAGCCGTCAACCGTGCCACCGCCGCGCGCGTCGTAGAATTCGGGAGAAGTGACCAACGCCAGCGACATATCGGGGATCGTGCCGCCGTTGTAGAGGTAAGCCGTCCAGTAAGCCTCGCCCGCCGCATCGGGCGCACGGCCCAGATACTGCCGGTAGAGAGCCACGACCGTGTCGTGCTGAAATTCCTGGAACGACGCCACCTGCACCATTTCGTGGGCGACCTCGGCACGAGGCACGCCCTGCGTCAACTCGGCCACCCAATAGTTCAGGCCCTGCAGTTCCGCCTGGCGACCGAACAGGTCGCGATAGACCTCCTGGACCCATTTCTGGTTGGGCGTGCCAACCGCTCCATTCACGAGCGGTTGTTCGTGGATGGTCGCCGCGGCGCTGACGGTGGCCGACGTCGTACCCCCGGTCGTGGGTCCGGCGGTCTGATCAACGCTCACCTTCACCGTGTAGTGCCCCTCATCCGTGTATTCGTGCGAGCCGGAGACCGTGTAGGTGCCCGATGAAAGGGCAATGCTGCCGGCCGACGAGGTGCCGTCGCCCCAGTCGATCGTGGCGCTGAAATCGGCAGCGGGCAGCGAGCCATCGCCGTCGGTGAAGGTGGCGACCGCGACGCTGGTCAGCACCGTGAGCTCGTTGCCGGTCAGCGTCAGACCCGTGGCGGCGATTCCTCCCCCGCCACTCGTCGAGGCGTTGGCGATTTGCGCGGCGCTTGTCACGGTGATGGCGGGCGCCGACTCGTGCGCCAACGTTACCTTGACCGAATACGTTCCATCCTGCGAGTAGTCGTGCTGGCCGCTGACGGTAAAGATATGCGTAGCCGCGTCGAACGTAACGCCGCCAGCCGCGGCGCTCGTGCCGTCGCCCCAGTCAATGGTGGCCGAATAATCGCCGACCGCTTCGGCCCCGCCCGGGTCGGTAAAGACCGCCACGGTCTGCACGCTTCCCGCGTTTCCTTCCGTGGCGGAATAGATAAAGCCGCCAGTCGCGGCGACGGCCGGATCGCTTACCACCGCCTTGCTCGTTGCCGTGGTGGCCGGCGCCCCTTCGTGGTGCAAGGTGATATGAACCGAGTAGTCGCCCTCTTCGGCGTAGGTGTGCTGGCCGGTGACCGTCGCCACGACCTGACCTGCGCCCGGCAGAACGACAGCGCCGGCGCTCGACGTGCCGTCGCCCCAGTCGATCTCGGCCGAATAACTGGCTTGCGGTTCAAAGCCGCCTGGATCGGTGAAGGTCGCAACCGTTTGCGGGGCTGACGAACTCCCCTCGCTCGCCGTGAAGGTGAATCCTCCCGTGGCAACGACAGCCGGATCCGACGTGGCGATCAAGAATGTGCCGCCAATCCTGGCCGCCCCGCTGGCAGCCACGTTGAAACCGAAAGCGTCGGCACCTTCTTCGGTGGCCATGTACGTCAACCGCCCCTGATCGATATCGTCCTGCGTGAACGTGCCGCCGTTCGTCAGCGGCTGTCCGCTCAGCAGCAGACTCCCCTGCGTCGGGGCCGCCGTGAGCGTGTAGACGATATTTGTCGCCAATACGGAGCTGTCGGAATCCGTCGTTTGCAGCAGGGTGTTGGTGATGCCGACCGAAGCCCCTTCCGTGGCGGGGGCGCCTGCATCCTTGGCAAGCGTCAGAATGGGTGCCGTCCCAACCACGCTGACGGCAGCAGCCGACGTGACCGAGGCGCTCGGCGCGCTGTCATGCGAGACCGTCACGTGAATCGGATAGTCGCCGGGGCTGGCGTAGACATGCTGTCCGGCGACAGCGAACAGGCCCGTCGCGGCACCAAGCGAGATGACGCCGATGGTCGCATTCGACCCATCGCCCCAGTCAATGGTCGCCGAGTAATCGGTGACGGCCTCAGCACCGCCCGGATCGGTGAAAACGGCCACCGTTTGCGCCGTTCCCGCGTCCCCCGCAATGGCCGAGAACGTGAAACCGCCACTGGCCACGACCGCCGGGTCGCTCACCGAAGCCACGCCGGCGGCCGTCGCGATCGGTGCTCCCTCGTGACCGATGGCGATGCTCAGGGTGTAGTTGCCTTCCTCCGCGTAAGTGTGTTGTCCAGTGACAGTGGCTGCAGCCTGCCCCGCGGCAGGAAGAATGATGGTTCCCGCACTCGACGTGCCGTCGCCCCAATTAATCTCGGCCGAATAGCTGGCCCGCGGTTCAAATCCGCCTGGATCGGTGAACGTGGCCACCGTCTGCACCGACGAACTCGCACCTTCCACCGCGTTGAAGGTGAAACCGCCGGTTGGCACGACGGCCGGATCGGAAGTTGCGATCAGAAACGTGCCGGTAAGGCTGGCCGCCCCCGTGGCGCTGACGCTGAATCCGAAGGAATCTCCGCCCTCCTCGCTCGCCTTGTAAGCCACGCGGCCACTGTTGACGTCGTCCTGGGTGAATGTGCTGCCCGCCGCGAGCGTTTGACCACCGAGCAATAGCGCGCCCTGCGCGGGAGTGGCAGTGAGCTTGTAGACGATGTTCGCCGCTGTGACCGACGTGTCGGAATCCGTCGCTTGCAACATGGCGTTGGTCAACACGGTCGACGCGCCCTCTGTGGCGGCGGCCCCGGTGTCGTTCGTCAGCGTCAATGTCGGTGGGGGAACGACGGGAGCCGGCACGGTGATCGTCGCGGTCGGCGCGGCCTGGATGCTGCTGTTGGAGAGCGATTGCACCAAAACAGTGACGGTGCCTTGGCCCGTACCTGTGGCGTTGACCTGCAAGAGAATCGCTCCGCTCGCCAGGCCGGGCAAGATGAAAAGCGGCACGCTCTGCGTCGGCTGGCCGTCGAGGCCCACGAGATTGGCCGTGATCGGACCGGTGGTGCCGACAATCGTGGCCGAATAGGAGTCTTCGGTGTTCCCCGTGTTGTTGACTTGCAAGAGGAAAGACGTCTGGCCCGGCACCACCAGCGTCTGTTGGGCCGGATTGAAGGCCGCCGTCATGCTCTGCGTCGACGCAATCGACAGATCCGCGGTCGACTGGGCCTGCACCGAACTGTTCGTCTGCGAGGTGGCGATGCCGGTCAGCGGCATCGCACCCGCGTCGGCGAAGTTGGCTGCAGTCGTCGTCACCGGCACCGTTTGAGACGCTCCCGGTTGCAGCGTCACTTGGTTCGTGCCTAGCGTTGCGACCAGCGCGCCGGCACTCGCCAGTGACAGGTTGAACGTGTCGGCGGTCTGTCCCGTGTTGGTGACCTTCAATTGATACGTGCTGCCCGGCACAGCCGACGAAGGTGTGAGCTGAACCTGTACCCCCTGCGCCAGCACGCTCACCGTGCCGCCAGCCTGCGCCGACACGGTGCCGTCCGTAGCCGACGTGGCGGTGATGGTGAACGGGTAGTCCTGTGCCGTCGCGCCGGCCGGTGGCGTGACCGAGAACTGGATGTCTCGGAAGTTGCTGATGCCAGGAGGAACGGTAATCGTGGTTTGCGAGAACGTGCCCGTGAAGCCTTGCGGCAGAGCGGCCGCGAGATTGTAGGTGTCGGTGGTGTCGCCCGTGTTCGTGACGGTGAGCGTGTAGATCGCCGGGTTCGTCTGGCCGGCAACCGCGTGCGTGGGCGTGAGCGACAGGTTAACGGCCAGCGCGCTGGTTGCCACGTTGGCGCTGACCGTGAGCTGCCCCTCGACCGAATCGGACGCGCCCTCCAAGGTCTGGGCAGAAACAAGAAATGCCTGCATCCCTTGCAACGCGCCCAGTGGCACGCTGATCGTAAGCGGCACATCCACGGTCTTGCCGGCGGCCACGGGGACGCTAACGGCGAGCGTGGCGTTCTCACCGGCCGGCAACCCATCGATGGAGAGCGTGTACGTTTCGTCGGTCGGCAGCGGGTTCGACAACTCCACCGTATACGTGGCCGTCGCGCCTTGATCGACGGTCTCGGTGGGCGGCGTCAGCTCGATGATATGTTGCGCGGCGACGACAACCGGGGGCAAGTTGATAGAAACCGGAATTTGTGTGCCGTCGGTCGCGGTGACGGTCGCCGTCACGGTCGTGCCCTCGCTGATCTGGCGGACTTCGCCCGGCGCCATGTTCGTCACCTGCCCGGCGAGTTGGAACTGGTCGGTTTCCGGCTGGCCGGGGGTGAAGGTGGTGTTCCAGGTCACATCGCTGCTCGAGAACGACGACGGATTGGGGGTGATCGACGTGGGGTTCACGTCATACCCCGTGGCCGGCAACTGATGCGTGACGGTGACCGGAATGCCCGCGCCGCCGAGCCCCGACAGAGGCGCCACGTCGTCGAGATCGGTGGCGAGGAACGGCGTGGCCACGAAGTTGCGCGGGTCGCCGATCAGGCCCGTGCCCGAGTAGTCAACGACCAGCAGGTGACCGCCGTTGTCGGCCGCATAAAGGTGGCCCTTGCCGTCTTCCGCACCCTGGTCGAACTCAAAGCCAGAGCCGGGAAAATCCAATTCCGATACGATCTTGAGCGTGTTGGGGTCGATTTGCGCGACGCTGGCCGCGCCCACCAGGAACAGATCGCCCGTGAAAGGATCGTAAGTGATGCCGTGCGCCGCGGGAAGGTCGCTGTAGATGCGTCGGGTGGTAAATGTGGTCAGGTCGATCAGTCCAAAGCTGCCGTAGCCACCGGGGCCGCTCGAAACATAAAATGCCTGTCCCGAGTTATCGAACGCCAGGTGCGTGACTTGGGTGTCGTCCCCCGTAAGTGTTTCTACGGTCGCTGGTCCGAGCGGGTCGATCGGCAGTTTGTAAAGCGAACCGGGCTGCGGGCTCGTCCAGACATACTTGCCGCTGGGGTCGAGCGCCAAGTGCGCCCCGCTCACCTGGGTTTCGGTCGTCACGGCGCCCGTGTTGGGATTGATTTCGCTGGCCTCTCCGTCGGCGGTGAGCAGATCGCCGTTGGGCAGAAAGATTAGGCCGTCCGCGGGAATGTTTTGTACGATCGTCGCCGGCGTTCCCAGCGTCACGTTACCCTGACTGAGCGAGACGGCAACTTTGTCGACGCTGGCGGGGCCGCCATAGGTCGTATAGTACAACTCAATCGAGCTGGGCGTAACGGCAGCGGGATTGACGATCTGCGTCAGGGGGGTGGCTGCATCGTCGCTGTTGGAGAACTGCGAGCTGCCGCTGATGTAGAAGGCGGTAATCGAATGAGTACCGGCCGGCAAGGCGAGGGTCACAGTGGCCTGACCGCCGGAGAGCGCGATCGGCAGACCCTGATTCAATCCGTCGACCTGGAACTGGACGGATCCCGTCGGTGTGCCGGAGGAGGCGGTGACGGTGGCCGTGTACTCGACAAGCTGGCCGTAGTTGGCGCCACTGGGCGCGCTGGAACTGACGGTGGTCTGCGTGGGCGTCAGCGTGGCAGCTTGTGATTGAAGCACCAGGCTGCTCGTGCCCACGTTGGCCGAGTAGGCCACGGTAGGAGTCTCGGCCAGGTCGATCGCGCCAAAGCTTCCCGTCGTGCTGGCGTACGTGGCCACGGTGAAGTTGTCGCCCGCCGTTGGCGTGTAGCCATTCGTAAACTCGCTGCGAAGCATGCCGGCGAACGTCGCGGTGCCTGTCGCGGCAATCTGACCGAAGTGGCCGCTGGCGGGCGTTCCACCAAGCTGCACGTCCAGCGTGCCGGTGGCACTTTGCGTAAAGTTTCCGGGAACTCCCAGCGCGACGTCCGTGACTGCCCAAGTGGGCTCGTTGGCCGCCGTGCCACCGCCCAGCGTGCCGTTGTGCGCGCCGGCGCTGAGATCCTTGGCAGTGGTTCCGCTGCCGTCATTGAGCGGCCAGTAACCGATGAGGCCGCTTTCGCCGCCGGTTAAAAGGCTGGTCATGTCGCTCTGAATGTCGGCCTGAGAGCGTTGGACGTCGTACAAACGCACGTCGTTTAGCAGTCCGTTGTAGTATCGCTCGTAGCCGGGATTCAACGAATAGCCTACTCCAAAAGTGACGTTGCCGAACTCACTGGGAAAGTTAGCGTTCGTCCCGCTGAAAACCTGGTTGCCGTTGAGATAGCCGGTGACTTGATTGGTACTCGAGTCCCAGGTAAGGGCGACATTGACCCAGGCACCGGGCGTGAGTGAATTTGTCAGCAGAAATGAACTGAAACCAGAGCTGTCGTTGGCGGTGTCGCTGCCAAAGAGGGCGTACAGGGATTGTCCGTTCTCTTCGAAGCGGATGGCCTGGTTGCCACCCGACCCATTGCTGTTGGTCGGTCCGGTCGTGAGCACGTCCTGATAGCTCGAGACCGTGGTGGGCTGCATCCAGAAGGAAAGGGCACCCTGGGTCGGCCGCGCGCCGGTGTTGCCGACCTGCACGTAATCACTGGAACCGTTAAAGGCCAGGGCAGTCGTTTCCGCAGGCCGCAACGTGCCGGCCGTGGAACCACCTCCCAGTGTCAGCACGCCGTTGTTGGTAAAGTCGCCGGCGGTGGTGAACGTCGCGCCGGAAGTGATCGCCAAGGCGCCGTTGTTGGCCGCCAGGTTTTGGATGCCGGTGATCGACGAACCAGCGCCCTTGATGACGATGGTGGCGTAGTTATAGGAGACGTTGTAGTTCGTCGGAAAGCGGATGGCGCCGCCGCCGGCGGCGATCCAGGTGCCGCCGGTCAGATAACCGCTGCTGCTCGGGTTCGGCTGCTCGAGCTGTGTGACCCGTCCGGCGAAATCGGCGCTGCCGCCGTTGACTTGGAGCGTGCCGGTGTTATTGAACGTACTGTTTGAATCGAAGCTCAGCGTGCCGCCTTCCGTTTCAAGCGTGCCGGAGTTTTGCACGTCGGCGTTGCTGAACTTCAGCGGATTGGCCCCTGCGTCGACCGTGCCGCCGTTGATGAGGTCGCCCATGTCCAGTTCGCCGGCGACGTCCGTCAGCGTGCCGCTGTTTGTCAGGGGCGCGGAGATAGTGGTCGTTCCGCCACCGTTGGCCGCGTTAATCGTGCCGGCGTTGCTGATGGCCGACGAGTAATTCCCGAAGACGAGCGACGCGCCTCCGGTGAGGCTGACGGTCGCCGCGGCCTCGTTCTTCAAAAGCACACTATCGTAGAGATTGACGGCAGACGGGCCTTCATCGGCGATCGTCCCCTGGTTATCCAACGTGCCGCCGAGGTCGGGTTTGTTGCCGCCGCTGAAGAAATCGTTGGCATAGAGACTGACGATGTTTTTGTTGGCCACCGTGATCGCGCCGGTGTTGGTGAGCGTATTGCCCTCGAGATTGATGCCGCCGCCCGTCCATTGGAACATTCCGGCCGGGAAGTCGAAGGTCGCGCCGCCACTGCCGATGACGATGCCACCGCCTTCCAAGAGCACCGTCCCGCCGCCGCTGCCGGTGAAGCCGCCGCTGAAGACGTTGCCGCTGCTATTGCCGGCCAGGTCGAGGGTGGCGCCGCTGGCCACGACAAAGTTCGTGCCGGCGATCGTGGCGCTGCCGTTCGTCGCCAGACTCAGAGTTCCGCTGTCGACCTTGATTTGACCCGTGCTTGCGAACCCGGCGGGAATGCCCGACGTGCCCGTGCCGGAGGTCTTCTCCAACAAGCCCCCGTTATTCATGACCGGCTGATTGCGGCCGGCCCAATCGATGCTGCCGTCACCGGCGAAGAGCACGCTGCTTCCCGACGGATTGTCGATCGTGACGCCGTCGTACAGGTAAAGCGCGGTGGTGCCCGCCAGCGTGATGGTGCCGAGGTTTTCGAGCGTACCGCCGAGGTTATTTTGCGTGGTATTGGCGGAGTACAGCGACTCGTTGGTGTTCGAGGTGTCGCTGCCCAGGGTGAGCGATCCGGAGTTGGTGAGCGTGTTGCCCAACAGGTCGATTCCGGCGTTGGTCCATTGGAACATGCCCGCCGGAAAATCGAACGTCGCGCCGCCGGCGCCGATGGTGCTGTCACCGCTCGACAGCGACACGGTGCCCGCTCCGCTGCCGCTGAGCGTGCCGCTGAACGTGTTGTTGCCGCTCAGGTTAATGGCCCCGCCAGCGGCGGCTGTGAACGTGCCCGCGTCGAAGGTGGCGCCGCTGCCTGTGTTGATGGTCGCTCCACTGCCTTCGGCGTTGAACGTGGCGGCGTTAAAACTCTCGCCGTTACCAAGGTTGATGGTCGCGCCAGATTGGGCGTTAAAGCTGGTGCCGTCGAAGCTGTCGCCGCCGACACCCAGCGCAAGCGTGCCGCTGTCGGCCTGGAACGTCCCGCCCGTGCTCGTCAGCGGCAGTGCAATCGATGACGTCCCCGTGCCGCTGGTTTTCTCGAACGTGCCGTCATTGACCACGATCGGGCTAAAGCTGCCGTTGCCGATACCGACGTCGTCCGCGAACTGCCATGTGCCGCCCGACGTGTTGTCGAGCGTGACGCTGTCGTAGAGATATAGTGATCCCGATTGCTCGACGACGGTCCCCTCGTTGTAAAGGGTGCCCTTCAGGTTGCTCGTGCCGGTCGGACTTCGTGAATCGAGGTAGACCGTGCTCGACAAGTTCATCGTGCCGGTGTTGAAGAGCTTCCCTCCGTCGAGGTTCAGCACGCCACCGTTTGCCCACGACAAACTTCCCGCGATGGTCGCTCCGCCGCCCATGGCGAGCGTGTGACCTCCACTGAGATTGACCGTGCCGTCGATCTCGGCGCCCGAAGAAACACTCAGGTCCCCGCCCGTCACGGCTAATGTACTGCCCGTTTTCACGAGCAGGCTCTGGGCCGCCTGGTTGCCCGTTTCGACCGTAATCGTCAGCCCCGGAGCGTCGATCGTCACGTTGTCAGTGGCGTCGGGAACGTGTTTGGTGTTGGTGGTGGTGTCGAGCCAGTTGGCGGCCAGGTCCCAGTTGCCGCTCGCCGGCCCGATCCACTTCACGGCGTCACCCGCCGGCGGATTGAACGCGGGCGGCGTGGGAGGAGCCGGCGGGGCGGCTGGTGGATCAGCCGATTGTGGTTGCACATTCGTTGGGGTGTTTTGGGTCGGCGTATTGTTGCCGCTCGTAGTATTGGTATTGTTGGTCCCCGTGTTGTTGTTATTGGTGTTGTTCGTATTTGGGGTGGTGTTGCCGGTCGGGGGATCCGTATTCGACACGGTAATCGTCGTCGTCACCGTCGAGGTGCCTGGCGGCAGCGTGCTGGGGTTGCCCGACACGCTGGCGGAGATCGGCACTCCGACCAGGAAGGGAGCCTCAGAACTCTTGCCCGGCAGGGCCGTCCCGTCGGCCGCTCGTAGAGAAACTTCCAGGGTGTAAACCCCGTTGGCCAGACCCGTGGTATCGAGGTTGCCCAGATCAAAGTTCACGGCGCTGGCGGCGGGCGCAAGCGAGATCGGCACGTCGGGCGGAGAGGCCACAACCTTGTTGGTCGAGTCGAGCACCGTGAGGTGCGCGAGCACGCTACGCGAGGCGTTGGCCGTGTTGAAGATCGAGGCACTCACCGCGATAGGGGTGCCCGCGTTCGTGACGGAGATGGGATTGACCGTCACGCCCAGCACGTCGGCTGCGGCGGCGCGCACCGCGACAACGGCCGTGCCGTCGTGGGAGACGGTCGCCAGCGCTGAATCGGTGCTGTCGGTCGCTTTCACGTCAAGCGTGAAGATGTGTGTCGAAACGAGGTTGCTGTTGAGCGTCAACGGCACCGTCTGGCTGGCGCCCGGTTGCAGCGTGATTTGCGTCGGGCCGAGATTAGCCGTCACGCCGTTGGGCAACGCCCCGGTGCTAAGGGTAAGCGTCACCGGTTTGGGGCCCGTGTCGGCTACCGTCACCGTAAGGTTCTTCTGCTGATTGGCCAGCGCCGGCAGGTCGACTTCGTTGGGCGACACACTGATCGTGAATTGCTCGCTCGCTTCCACGGCCAACACCGCATCCACGTTCTGGAAGAACGTCGGTAGTGCGGCCAACAGATCGGTCACGTCGCCGGAGTTGGCGTCGGCCTGAAGCGGCGCGAGCTGCGCGACGAACGGCGCCAGGGCCGGATCGGCCGCCAACTCGGGGCTGAGGTTGTTCAACAGGAGCCGCGTGCGGCTCAGGAGATTCGGGTCGCTGGGGGTGGTCTGAAGCTGCGAGATGCTGTCGCTCAGCTCCGAGAGCGTTGCTGCCAACTGCGAACTGCCCGCCGACCCTGCGTCCACCGCGGCCTGCGAGATGGCCACCGTCTGAGCCGAACGCACCAAGAGCGGAATCTGCACGCTTTGCGGCGCCTCGATGGCGACGACGTTCAAGGCCGGAAGCGTAATGCTCTCGCTCGTTCCGCTTTCGGTGAACTGCACGCTGGCGCCGGTCGCGACCTGCTGTATCTCACCCGGCAGCAGGTCGCTGGTCGTGGATTGCCAGGTGATCTGCTGATTGTCGCCGGGAGCAAGGCTGAGCTTCCAGATGAGGGCCGTGGAATTCGCGCCCGGCACGATCTGCGTCGGCGGCGTGCTGAAGGAGTTCAGGTTAATTGTCGCACCGGTATTCGGCACGTCGACTTCGGCAGTTACCGACGTCGTGGTCAGCGCATTGGCTTGCAACACTTGCAAGCCGTTGGCGCTGGCGGCCAGTAGTTCGCCGCCCAGGGCGGCCAGGCCCGAAATCGGCGAGCTGACGGTAAACGCGTCGATGGCCGGATTGCTCGGCGTACTGGCGTCGACGGTGAGCATGACGAAGGCGCCATTCAACAGCGCGTCGGTTACAGCGAAACGATTGTTGCCCAGGCTTACGGCCTGGAAACCTCCGAGACTGTTCTCGCCATAGCTGGCGAAGGTCTCCTGCGTGACAACGGTTGACCCGATGATGGTGGGGCTGGCCGGATTGGAAACGTTCAGGAGTGTCAGTGTCAGGTTTCCCGTCAACTGAGAGTTCGATAAGTCGCCGAACGGACTCAACAGCCCGCCACTGCTTCCGACGACCAGCGCGGTGTTGCCGTCGACCGCGATCGCCGTGGCCACGACGGTGCCGGGCAGGTCAAGCTCGCCACTCACCGAGAGATTGGCCGGGTTGTTGGTGTTGACGATCAGCACTCGGCCGACGCCGGTTTGAGTATCCGCGCCGCTCGAAGTGCTGCCGACCAGATAAGCAAGCTGGCCGCCGGCTGGGGCAAATTGCGACTCGAACCCGGCATGGCCGTTGGGCGCACCAAGGTCGTTGAACAGCACGCCGTCGAATTTCGGCGATGTTGGGTTGCTGAAATCGACCGCCGCAAGGTCGCCAAACTGGCCGCTGACGGAGCCGCTCGACGGATCATAGTTGTACGCCGCGGTGGGAAAATACGCGGTTGTCCCTTGCAAGGACATGCTGGCCAGCGATCCGTAGGGCACGCTGACGCTACCGGCGAACTGCGGATTCTTGGGATCGCTGAGCGTGTAAACGAGCACGTCGAAGCTCGTGGCGCCAGCGATTTGACGCGTGGCGACGACCAGATCGTTGCCGGAAACCTGAACAAAACTGTCACCCCCGCTGATCAGCTTGTCACCGCCAAACGTGCCGACGATTTTGGGATTCGACGGATCGCTGATATCGACGACGTTAATATCTTTAGTGCCGGCCACGTAGGCGAGCGTGCCGTTGACCGCGACACTCGAGGCGGTGCCGTCGGTCAGCACGCTGCCCAAACTGGGCTGATTCGCGACGGTCAGCGTGCTCGTCACGATATTGACGCCGGGAGAAGCCTGTTCCGCGTCGACCGACAAGCCGGCCGCGACGGGGGAGTTGATCAGAAGCGTTCCCGTGCCTGTCGCGCCCGCGATCGCCTGCCCGCCGATCTCCGTTATCGATACATGGACGGTATAGAATCCGGCGGCCAAGGCCGCCGTCGCCATTGTGCCCAAATCGACCGCGTCGTCAGCAGGCAGTGCGCCCAGGGCGACGGTGACCGGTGTCGACATAAACACGGTTGTGCCCGTGCTATCCGTGACCGTGTAAGAGGCCAGCGCTTTCCTAGGACTCGTGACGCCGGCGAGGATATCGGTTGTCACATCGACGGTCTCTCCAGGCGCGAAGTTTGCTGCCCCGGTCGCCCCTGTGCCGGCCTGCGGTGTAGCCGTCCCGCCGGCTCCGGCCAGGGCCGCGCTCACCGATACCACGCTCACCGTATCTGATGTTGCAGCCGGCCCCGCATTGAACGTAGCCGTCAATGTCGAGTTCAGCGCGGCACTTGCCGCCGGAGTTAGCGTAACCGTCTCCGTAGTCGATTGCCCAACGCCCACGCTAACCGGCGCGGTCGGCAAGCCGCTCGCCGTCAGGTTGCTATCGGTGCTGGACGATAGCGCCGCCTTGGTCGGTACGTTTCCGACGTTGGTGATCGTCACGGTCGCGGTGGCCGGCGAGCCTGGCGTGCTCGTCACGCTCGCGGGGTTGCTGGCCACCGTCACGGCATCGACTGCCGGCATCGTGAATGAGACGTTGACAGTCTGCATGATGGCTGGATTCGTCGTGCTAGTCGCCGTTACCATAAATGACAAATCCGTCCCGGGAGGGGGCAGCGTCGTCCCGGTCGGCTGCAAATAAAGCCCCAAAATCCCCGTTTGGCCCGCCGGCACCGTGACGGACGTCGCGGTGCTAAGGATCGTGAACCCGCCTGGCACATTCGCGAACGTCAGCTTATACGTATCCGCCGCAGGGCCCGTGTTTCGAATCAGTGCCTGAAATGCTGACGGAACGTCAGCCCCGTTGAAGGGCACACCGTAGTAGGTGTCTGGCCGCACCGAAAAATTGGCCCCTGGAGCAGTCGAGGTAACGGCCACATTGACTGTCGATTGGGCCTCCAAGTCCGGATTCGTCGCCGACTGAACAAAAATCTGCACGGGGTAGGTGCCACTTTGCACACCCGCCGCCGGCGTAAGAGTCACTAACCCTGTCGCACCAATGGCCACATTCCACCCCGCCGGCGCGCTGACGCTAAGCGAGTAACTGTCGCTGAACGAAGTGGAGATGCTTGGTTGAAAGGAGACTGGCGTATTTTGGTCGGCGGTCAGCGTATTCGGCGCTGCTGCCACGCTCATTACGTTCGACGCACTGCCATTTAAGGTGACGGAGTCCAAGCCCGCCGGTGCGCCAGGAGCTATCGCCAGTGTGCCTGTGTAGCCTACTAGAGCGACACCGTTCGTAAGGTCAACGTGGCTGCTCCCGACGTTAAGCTTTCCGGTGCCGTTACCCAAGTCGATTGTGCCATTCGCCACCGAGACGGAAGCAGACGCTGCATACGTCGGCGATGCGACGTCGCCGCTGCCAGCCATGCTCAGCGACGTCGCGCTAATGCCGTATTGTCCTGCAGGCAACGTAATGCCATTCAAGGTCAAAGAGCCAGTGTTCACCTCAACGCGGACGTTGCCCGTGACGGTAGCTGTGTATTCGGTCCACGTGCCGCCAACACCGAGGCTGTTCTCGGCCGGTCCGTAAAACGAGATCGCTCCCGCGCCGGTCATTTGATACTGGTCGTTGCCCGAGATGGTGGCTGTGACCAAGGACGCCCCGGACAACGTCACAGAGCCTGCGCCGACGGCGGCTCCAGTGGAATCAAACACGGTAGCGGACGTCGCGCTCAGCGAGCTCGTATGAAAAACACTTCCGCTGGCACTGTTGGACCAGGAAGCAGTGAGCGCCCCCGATGCGGAAACGGCAGAGGAGTCACCTTGACCGGTCAGCGGTCCTGCAGACAGATTAGCCGCGACCGTGAGGGGTAATTGCGCGGCGTTCGTTGTCGGTGAATCCAACTCGCCCGTTCCCCCTGCAATGTCGCCAACGAGGGCTGTTGGAAGAGGCGGATCCTTCGGCCCTGCGAGGTTGGCATGGCTGAGGGCGTTATGAATACCATCCTTCAGCCCGGTTTCTGCAGGGTCTTGGAGATCTTTATTTACAAACTTCAGGATGTGGTCAACCTCTTCGGCGAATGCTTTCGCCTTGTCTTTGGCATGCTTGAATGCCTCCTGACACTGCCTCTGCGCTTTCGCAGATTTGCTGGCAATCGCGGCCTGGTGGCACGCTACGTATAAATCTCCGATCAGTTGCCCATCGTTCTTAAAGTACGTGTATGCATTTAACGAGGCGACAATATAGCCAATTGTAACCAACGTACCCACGGTCAAGGTAACGGCTCCGAGCTCAACGAAACCATTGTGGAGGCCGTTTTCAGATACGCCGATTGTTTCGCCCGTCGTGGGGTTCACCTCAAGCCAGGCAATCGTTTCCTCGCCGTTCAGTGCGACCTCGCGTGTTGGTACGACAACCAGGTCGCCATCGGCAATGGCACTAGCGATTCTGGCTTTACCTTCTGCGGAAATGGCTAGTGAAGTGACAGCGGACGCGGTCGACGCGTCGAGGACAACCAAGGGAATGTTCTGGGCCGTCGCGGCACTCAAAACCGCTCCAGCCCCGCTTGCCGTACTTCCAGGCACGGCGGCCGACAGCACGCCTTCCTCGAGATAGGTGTCGAGCAGGCCACGCGTGACGTTGAACGACTCGATCTGCGATAGGTTTTGTCCGGGAATCGGGATTACGCGAAGCGAGTTGCGCGTGAGGTCGATGGAAGCATCGACCGACACGCTACCGTCCGCACTCTGCGTGACACGATGCGCGACGACCATGATTCGCGGACGGTCCTCATACGCTTTGACGAGCATGGAGTCCGACAGCAATTGTGCGCTGTCGTCGGACTGGTCATAGAATGTCGAGCTGATCACGTGCGCCTCCTCGGCCGCAAGGTCGAGGATCGCGGTGCCGTCGGATGGTACAACTCCGGTCGGGACGGGTGCAGAAGAGATCGCGTTGATCTCTGCAACCATTGGGCTTAGGTTTGAGGGGTTCGGTGCGCTGCCGGAGGCATCAATGTTGAATACATCGAAGTTCGTCAGCAGAGGCTGCGCGGTGCTAGGGCTCGCGTTTAAATGGACCGGGCCGCCGCTCTGGCGAGCGACGTATCCGATTCGGTCCGCAATGGTGTACTGGTAGCTCTGAGAGGATAGCCCGGGACCGGTCAACTGCATGTTGAGAAAAATGCCTGTGACGGCCTGCGTCGAAAACGGGAAGCTCGTCAGAACGTCCTGGTACTCGGTGCCTTTGATAATTTCTGCCTGGTTTGCGGTCGAGCCTTCGTCAAGAACAGCCAAGTATGGCGAATAGCTAGTCGTAATGGATCCCAACGCCAGAGCGCCTGCTGAGGTTTGCGACACGGTGTGGCCGAGCACGACGGATCGTCCCACCAGGTCGACGTCGTTGAACGTTTGATCCAGGACAGTCGTGTCGCTAAAGGGGTTGAGGCCGAAGGCCGCCGCCCCCGTGCTGTACTCTTCCACCGTGAGGCTGACTTCCGTTTTCTGGCGCAGGTTGTCGGGAACTTCGCTGAAGGTGTTACTCGAGGCGGTGGCGTTTTGACCAACGGCCTGCCCCGCAAATTCGGGATCAGCGTCTTTCATGCCACTGCCGGCGTCGAACTGGAACCAGAAGTGATCTTTCGCCTCCGACAATAGCTGCGGATCGTTCGCGGGGTCGGAAGTTTGCGTCCCGGCCGGAACGTAGCCCACCGTCTGATAGCTTGTCGGGAACATCGAGAGGATGAGTTGCTGGGCCTGAGCGGTGGAAAGAGTTCCCTCCTCGTATTGGGCCGGGATGCCGCTGGCCCGCATTAGGGCCACGCCCAGGCTGGCGTCGTCGAGCGAATTGCCCGCGCCGGACCAGAGCGTGCCGCGGGCGCCGCGCAAGCTGCCGGAGTAGGAGTTGTAGCCGACCTGCGTTTGCAGAAAGTTGTAGATTTGCGTTGGGTCGTAGTTGAGCTCCGCCGCCTTCTCTTGCACATACGGATCGTTGGTGTTGGCATCCGGGGTGCTGGCCAAAAGGTTGGCGGGTATGGCGGTCGTGCGCAAGGTGGCCGGCGAGGTCGTCCAGTTCACCATGCCAGCGCCGAGGCTGCCGTAGGCGCTCGCTCCCAGGTCCAACGTGGTGGGTGTCGCCTTGGCTAATGAGACTGTCAGCGTGACACTGGCGTCGTTGAAGGCTTTGATCGTGCCGAGGCTCCAGGCCAGTTCTTGGCCGTTCTGATCAGGCAACTGTGACGCGCTGGCGAAGGTTACGCCGTTGGCCAGCGTATCGGTCAACAGAACGCCAGCGATGTCGTCGCCGGATTCATTGTAGACGGTGAAGGTCAGCGTCTCCTGGTTGTTCCGCACGTCCGGCACATCGTAGGCCGACAGCGTCCGTCCCACGACGATCGTCGGCGGCACGCTGCTAGCGCCGCCGATGTCGAGCATGACCCGCTCTTCAAGCGGCTCAATAACGGAGTAGCGAAGCTCTAGGCCGAGCAGGTTTCGACATCGGCCGGCCTTCGTACGTCGTTCCCATCGATTCGGGTTGAAGAATCCAGAGTTGCCGCGGCCACCTCGAAAGAAGTGCGTCATCGTATGGCTCCGTGTGCTCTGGCGCGGCGACTGATGGCTCGGCGCGCACCTCGTCTTTTCGGCTTTCTGCCGCCTGGTCCCGGTCTGGCGAGGTAGATAGTAGGCAGCAATTTCGGCGGTTGCAAGAAATTTTCGGTGGTCCGCAATCCAGAGGAAGACCGAGGGCACCACCACCTGCCGAAACCGCTTCCGCACCGCACCGAAAAGGTCTGGCGGCAACCGTCTGGAGCCGCCCCTCTTCCGTCGCTCGAGGGGATGGTACGATAGACCTCACTTAAAGCCCATTTGAGGAACCGACGGGCAAGTGAGACGCCCGCACAACGCCGGTTCGGAGAGGCTTAGCGTAGTTCACCCCGCCCGCACCCTCACCCTCTCCCAGAGGGAGAGGGTACATCAAATCCCGACGAGTCACCATGAGCGCGATTATCCTTGACGGCAAAGCCCTGGCGGCCGAATTGCAAGCTGAGCTGGCGGTTGACGTCGCCGACTTCATCGCCAACAACGGCGTCATGCCGGCGCTGGCGGCCGTGCTGGTCGGCGAGAATCCGGCCAGCGAAGTCTATGTGCGCAACAAGCGGCAGGCTTGCGAGCGTTCGGGCATGGAGAGCGCGCTGCACCGGCTTCCCGCCGACGCCGCGACCGAGAGCGTGCTGGCGTTGGTGCACCGGCTCAACGTCGACGACCGGATCCACGGCATACTCGTGCAATTGCCGTTGCCGCCGCAGGTCGACACGACTCGCGTGTTAGACGCCGTCGACCCGCTCAAGGACGTCGACGCCTTTCACCCGGAGAACGTAGGCCGCATCGTACAGGGTCGGCCGCGTTTTCTGCCTTGCACGCCCAACGGCATTCGACAGCTCCTGCTGCGGCATCAGGTTCGGATCGACGGGCAGCACGTGGTCATCGTAGGCCGCAGCGATATTGTGGGGAAACCGATGGCGAACATGCTCATGCAGCGCGGCCCCCACGCCGACGCCACGGTGACCGTCTGTCACAGCCGGACGCGAGATCTCGCCGCGATCACGCGGCAAGCCGACATCCTGATCGTCGCGGTCGGCCAGCCCCGGTTCATCACGTGCGACATGGTCAAGCCGGGCGCCGTCGTGATCGACGTCGGCATCAACCGTTTGCCCGAAGGGCTGGTCGGCGACGTCGATTTTCAGCACGTGAAGGAGGTCGCCAGCATGATCACGCCCGTGCCTCGGGGCGTCGGTCCGCTCACCGTCAGCATGCTCTTGCAGAACACGCTGCTTGCCGCCCGGCTGCGGCGCCCGTAGGTTCCCCCAAGAATTCCTTCTGACCGACTCTGGCGGACGATACCCGCCTTACTCGCCGCGCAGCAAATAGGCTAAGAGCTGGCTCAATTCGTCCGGCGTCTTCACGATGCCGGCGGGCATAGGCGAAACGTCTTGCAACGCGCGCTCCACGATCTCGCTCTTGGCGAGCGAGCGGCGCGTGCCGTCCTGCTCCAGCAGCTCCAGGCGGTCGGCCGTCTCACTTACCACCAGCCCGGTTAGCGTTTTGCCCGCGTCCGTCTCAAGCGTCGTGCGGCGAAACACGGGTGAGATTTGCTTGCTGGGCAGCAAGACCGATTCGACCAGGTAGGGAAGCGTGAACCGTTTTCCCGCGCCGGCCAGGCTCGGCCCCCCTCCGCTGGGCGCGTCGGAACTTACGGCATGGCATTTCACGCAGGCAAGTTTCTCGAAGAGTCGCCGGCCCTGCGCGGGATCGGCCTCGGCGACCGCCTTAGGCCAGTCGACGGTGAGAAACGCGGCCGCCACCTCGCCGCCAGCTTGCCCGGCGGCGCTTTTCAGGCGATCGGCCAGAGAATCGGTTCCCACTTTCTCGGGAAGCCGCACGGCGACGCTCCCCAGCGCCCGGTAGTGCAAGTACCAGCCGCACTCACCCGAAAGGTTTTGCACCCGCACGAGCACGTCGTTGCTGCCTGGTTCCAGTTCCAGGGGCACGACGTCTTGCAGCGGCAGCGCCGCGCGCACAACCGGGTTTGTCCAGACTTCGCGGCCGTTGTGCCATACTTTCACGCCGTCGTCGGATCCGACCATCAGCCGGACACGCTCGCGACGGGCGGTCTCCATCCTGAAGTAGGCGTAGAACGAGGCGTCGCCGGGGGCAGCGAACCTGCGCGCGAGATCGACGTGAGCCGCGTTCTCGACCTCTTTCCAGGCCACTTTCGCGTCGCCCTGCGTATAAACGGCCGAAACGTCGATCGGCCCGACTTCTGGCGGGTGGACCGTGGCTAGGCCGCGGCCGCCATCGGGGAACGGCCCGGCCAACCAGACGCGGTCGATTCCCTTGAGCGGGGCGACGGCCAAACGACGCTCCTCACTTTCCTCGACCACCCTGGCCACCGCCGGTTCGCTGCGCGCGTCGCCCAGCAATCGCAAGAAGTACGCCGCTTGCAGGCGGACGGCCTCATCGGCGTCCCCGAGCCTCCCCGAGAGCAGCGAGAAAAGCGCTTCTTGCTCGGCGGAGTGCTTCCTGGCCCGCCAGTGCTCGGCGACCGTGAAGTTGCCGATCGCTCCGTGCTTGCGCAGGTCGATCTTTTCGTCGGCGAATTGAACCATGTATTGTTCTTCGCCCGGCAAAGGCGCCAGCGGCAAATCGCCGGCGACGGGTTCCGTGGCGGGGGGCACGGTCAGGCGGAATCCGGCGGCCAAAACGCCGGCGAGCCTGCCGGCGGCGTCCGTGCTCTCGACGAGCCGAACCAATTGATCGCGTGTGGCCCGCTGGGCCAGCAACAGTGCCGCCGGCTGGCGGAGGTAACTGTCGCTGCTGCGGGCCGGGCCTTGAAAGACCTGCTCGGGCAACGCACCTTCGAGGCGGAAGAAGGCGAGCAAGGCCGCGTGTTGCACTTGGAGTTCGGCATCGGCGAGGGCGGTTGCGAACACGTCCCGCGGTACGGTCGGCGCCGCGTACTCGGTCAGGGCTCGCAGGGCCTGGAGACGGACGTCCGCGCTGCTGTCTCGCGCGAGCTGGATCAGGTCGTCGACGGCATTCCCGTTGGCCGCGGCCAGCCAGATGAGGTGTTCTCGAGCTGGGTCGTCGAGCGGCACCCGGCGGAGCCTCGACGCCGCTTCGGCAAGCGTGGGTTGCCCTCGGCGCAACAGTTCGACGTGTGCCGCCTCGCGCCTCGACCGCGAAGGGCTCGATAGCTCGGTCCAGAGTTGGTCGGTATCGGCACGAACGAGATCGATCGCCTGAAAAGGGTGCGATGTCGGGTCGTCGCGGCGGGTAATCATCACCAGGTCGCTTTTGTAAACCGGCGATCCTTCGTTGTGGGCCATGTGAGCGACCGTGACGAAAATGCGGCCGCCGCGGGCGACGCTCACCCCCACCGGACGCGCGTCGTTTTCACAGGCGAGCAGCACCTTCTCTTCGGCTTTAAAACTGGCGCCGCGCCGCTCCAAGGGATAACGCGTGACGCTCCGCGTACACCATCGAGCAACCAGCAGGTTGTCACGATACACGGCCGGCAGCAACTCGTCGTCATAATAGGCCTGACCCACGGGCACCGCCCGGCCCATGCCGGCGAACAGGGTGTCGAGCAGATCTCGTCGGTCGGGCGTCTTCTCGACCATCCAGCCACGCGGCCAGAAGAACTCGGCGTGGGGCGTCACATGAAGCAGCCGGCCGGGGACGTAAAGATCGGGAATGCTCTCGTGGTCGTTGTCGTTGGAAAACAGATTCCAATGCCGGTCGAAAGCCAGGCCGCACGCATTGCGCATGCCACGGGCCACGACTTGAAAGCGGCTTCCGTCCGGGCGGCATCGAAAGACGCCGCCGACGCCGGTGTAGGGTGTGGCCGTGTCGTCGGGCTGGCTGAAAAATGTCCAATGGCACCAGTGATCGGGACGGCTGAAGTCCCCATAGCTGACCACGGGGTCGCCCATCGACAGGTACAAGTCCCCCTCTGGTCCCCAGGCGAGGGCATGAAAGCATTGATGCACATGGCCGAGGGGCACGCCCCATACGAGCCGTTTCACCCGCAGTCCCTCGCGATGTGTCGCGCCGCCCGGCAGCACATATAGCGCGCTGACCGTGAGCAAGTAGAGGTCGTCGCCGCGGACGGCGATGTCGTTGATCCACGTATGGTCGGGAAATCGATAGAGGAGGCGCGGTGCCTGATATCCGCCCTTCTCATCAGGTTCGTAAACGAACAGCGACCGCCGGCCACCGACGAAGATCCGACCCATTGAGTCCCCCCGCACTGAGAAGAACGATTCGTCGGCCGAAGAGTCGATGCAAGTCAGCTTTAATTCAGGATCGGTGAGCGTGTACCCCGAGGTGTCGGCCGCTCTGGCAGCAGTCGCACAGAGAAAACAGGCGATCCAAACGGGATATGCTCCGGTCACGACCTTTCGAGCTGGGGGCATGATGGTCAAAATGGGGCTCTGGTGGTGCAGAATCTTCGGTCCGTTGACGGCGGTAACGACTGCCAACTTGAGAACCCGGTGTGGGTGTCTCGCGACCATTTTTAGATTGGGTTTCAATTGTCAATGGCGCGCGCTGGGAATGCAAGGCGGTCGAGGCCGCGGTAAAAGCGCGAAAGAGGCACAACATGACGATGGACCCAGGAAAACGAACCGCCTCAGAGCGACGATGGCGTGGGGTGATCTCCTGGGCTACGTGTGTGACACTGGCGACAGAGATGGTCACGCTTTACTTGCGCTTCGGTCGGCACCAAACGGCCAAGGAATTCAACCAGACGGCGCCGCTCTTGTTGCAAATCCATCACATGTTCTGGAGCGTTCCGCTCCTGGCCGCGCTGCCGGCTTGTGGGCACCGGCCGAGGCTCCGCGGCGCGATTGCCGGAGTGGCGATCGGCCTCATCATCAGTGATCTGCTGCACCACTTTTTCGTTCTGCCACTGCTCGTGGGCAACACGGGCTGGCATTGGCCGTGATGCACAGCCTGACCGGATGATTGAGATGCGCTTCCTTCAAGCGCCGGGATGGTCGCGCTAGGCGCGGCGGGCGGCGCGGCGGCGGTCGTGCTCGCTGAGCATCATTTTCCGCAAACGAATGTGCGACGGAGTCACTTCGACCAGTTCGTCGTCTTCGATGTACTCCAGCGCCATCTCGAGGGTCATCAGGCGCGGCGGCTTGAGGATGATGTTGCGGTCGCTGCCAGAGGCCCGCATGTTGGTGAGCTTCTTTTCCTTGGTGGGATTCACGGTCATGTCTCCCGCGCGGCTGTTCTCGCCCACGATCATTCCCTCATAGACCTCGTCGCCGGGAGCGACGAACAGCTCGGCGCGTTCCTGCAGGCCATCGAGACCGAAAGCCACCGCCCTGCCAGTGACAATCGACACGAGCACGCCGTTGGGCCGGCCGGAGATTTCCCCTTCCAAGGGCCGGTAACCCTCAAAGCGATGGTGCATGATGGCCGTGCCCTGCGTGGCGTTCAGGAGGCGCGTTCGCAGGCCGATCAGCCCGCGTGCGGGGATCGAAAAGCTGACGTGCGTATAATCGCCGCGGGTGTGCATCTCGCGCATCTGCCCCCGCCGCGCGCCGACGAGCTCCATGACGGCTCCCAGCCGGTCGGGTGGTACTTCCACGACGAGCGCCTCGAACGGCTCTTCGACGATGCGGTCGACCTCGCGCGTGATGACGCGCGGCTTGCCAACCGAAAGTTCGAATCCCTCTCGCCGCATCGTTTCGATCAGCACCGAAAGGTGCAGCAGACCGCGGCCCGAAACGGCGAATGCGTCGGTTCCTTCCAAGGGAGAAACCCGCAGCGCCACGTTGCGCTCCAGTTCCTTCTCTAGCCGGTCGCGAAGATGACGCGTGGTGACATATTTTCCCACGCGGCCGGCAAAGGGGGACGTGTTGATGCTGAAGATCATCTCCAGCGTCGGCTGATCGATTTCCAACCGGGGCAGGGGGCGACGAACGTCAAAGTCGCTGATCGTGTCGCCGATCTCGACTTCTTCCAAGCCGACCACCGCGACCACGTCGCCGGCGGTCGCTTCCTCAACTTCGGTGCGTCCCAGCTTCTCAAACACAAATAGCTGGTTGACTTTGGCCGGAATCACGACGTCGCCAGCCTGCAGCAATGCCACCCGCTGGCCCCGCGTAATACGGCCCGACGAAATGCGGCCGATGGCGATGCGGCCCACGTACTCCGACCAGTCGAGAGTCGTCACGAGCAACTGCAACGGTGCCTCGGCATCGATCTCCGGTCCGGGGACCGATTCCAGCACCAGGTCCAGGAGCGGCCGCATCGAATCGGTGCGTTCGCCCAGGTGGGGCGTGGCGTAGCCCTCCCGCGAGCTGGAGAAAATGTATGGGAAATCGGCCAGCGCGTCGTCGGCCCCGAGCTCGACGAACAACTCGAACGTCTCGTTGAGCACCTCGTTGGCACGGGCGTCGGAGCGGTCGATCTTGTTGATGACGACCACCGGCTTAAGGCCGAATTCCAGGGCCTTGGAAAGCACGAACCGCGTCTGCGGCATCGGCCCCTCGGCCGCGTCGACCAGCACCAGCGCCCCGTCGGCCATGCGGAGCACACGTTCAACTTCGCCCCCGAAGTCGGCGTGCCCGGGCGTGTCGATGAGGTTGATTTTCACGCCGCGGTAAGGGATGGCGATGTTTTTGGCCAGAATGGTGATTCCGCGCTCTCGCTCCAACTCGTTCGAGTCGAGAATTTGCTCGCCCACGAGTTGGCTCGCCCGGAACTCGCCGCTTTGGCGCAGCAGGCAGTCGACCAGCGTCGTCTTGCCGTGATCGACGTGGGCGATGATGGCGATATTGCGGATATCGGTCCGGCGTTGCAAGCAGATAGTATTCGACATAAGTTTTTTGGAGGCTGAAGAAGGGGCCGGCGCGCTTTCGTTGGCACGCCGTTCCGCTTCCTCGCGACCTTCTAGGGTTTGTGCGGTTTCTCAACCGCGACCTGCCACAACGCCCTGGTCTGCCGGGCGTCTGGCGTTCGTAGGATGGCCTGGCCGTCTGGCGGCCCTGCAGGGGTAAGCCGGCGACCCGCGGTCTGCGTGCCCAAAGGCCCGCCCCTCAACGCGGTTCACAAGGAGCCGATCCGAGAAAACAAGCGCGGCGGGGACGTTTAATCGTTCCCCCACGCACCGGTCCTCGGAAGAGCTCCAAAACGCTGACCAGAGTATTTTCGGCGGCGCTCGGTAGCTGTTCCGGTCGTAGCTTTCGCCTGACCCTGCCCATTCTAGGCGAGGTACCTGGCAAAAGAGAATGGCAGTCCGCCCGTTTTTTGCTCCGCGGTGGCATCCCCCCGCCCACAACCGGAATTGTTGACCACTCCACTCTGCCGGAAAGTCATCGATGGTACGCTTTTGCCTGCCCCGGAGGGGGCCAGGGGAGCGTGGTCATGGGCAACCAGGCCAAACGGGGTCGGTGGCAAAATCGCGGCGCAAGCAACGAGCACAAAGTAACTTATGTCACACGAGCCCGACGGAAGCGAACTCGTGGAAAGATGAACGAACACGTGGTTGTTTACATCCGTACAGGTGAGTGTAGAATGGATAAATGTACAGTACGGATATCAAGGAGCTTGCCGATGTTGATCGAAGTGCTGAGAACGCAAGGGAGCCGGCCTGTCGCCCGTCGATGCGCAGGGGTGTGCAGCATTGGCGAAGCCCTTGCCGAGTTGATCAGCCGCTATGATCTTGCCCTCGAAAGCGAGGGTGGCGAGTTGGACTGCTCCCACGGCCAAGCGGAGTTTGTTTTTGCGAACTGCGAGCCTATCGGATGTGCCGCCTCGTAACGGATACGGACGAAAATGCGAGTTCCCGCCGGTCCTCCCCCCTCACTCCGCCAGCCGGGCGTAGTTGCCCTGATAGTAGAGCAGCGGCCGGCCTCCTCGCACCTCGCCGGCCACGATCTCGCCGGTGAAGATATGGTGATCGCCGCCAGGCAGAATCTCAGCAAGCTTGCAGTCCAGATAGGCCACTACGCCGTCGATAATCGGGGCACCCGTCACGGCGGTTGTTAGCGCCAGGTCCGACCATTCCTTGGGCCCCCGCATGGCAAACCGCCGCGACAGGCCCTCCTGGTCTTCACTGAGAATATTGACGGCAAAAAAGCGGGCCTGCGTCAGGTGCTCGTGCATCTGCGCCCGCTTGTCGACCGCCACCAGCACGAGCGGCGGATCGAGAGACAACGATGCCACGGCGTTGGCCGTCATCCAGCACAGCTCCTCGCCCCGGCGGGTCGTGACGACCGTCACGCCCGTGGCAAAGTGGCCCATGATGCGTCGTTGGAGTTGGCTGTCGAATTGAGACATCGGCAGTGGCAGAAAGCAGAAGGTGATTGGTGGACTTCTTTGAGTCTCGACGGCGCCCGAGAGAACGTTATTTGATCGACCGCACGAACTTCTCGGCGTCGTCTTCCGTAAACGAGTCGGCCTTGAGTTGCCCTATCAGCATGGTTAGCCCCTCCTTCCCCTCGAAGAACCCCTCGATTTGCACGAATTGCTCCTTGGTCTGCGGGTCTTCGGCCTTTTGAATCTTGAACGTGGCCGACTGGCCGCGGATCTCAAGCTCAACATCACGCGACTCCGCGACCTCCAGTTTCTTCATCTGCTGGCCTTGTTGCCGCATCTGCTGCTCCATTTGAATTCTCACTTGCTCACGGTCGGCATTACCCATCAACTGACCGAATTCCATCAAGAGAATTCGGGACTCGTTGGTGGGACCAATGTAGACGACCATCGTCATCACGGTCTGGCCGCTCATTGGATTCTTCATGGAGAAAGCGCTCTGGGCCTTGATCCCAGCGGGCAGGTCGAATTCGGCGATCTGGTTGCCCTGCTGCTGCGCGGCTGCCGGATCGTTGACGACCTGAACGGCGTTTTTGACGAAAAAGTACATCCCCACGCCGCCCCCGCAACACAACAGCATCACGAAGCCGCAGCCAAGCCCCAAGAACAACCAGATACCTGAGCCTCCCTTCGCGGGAGCAGGCCCTTGCGGTGCAAAAGGCTCAGAAGCGTTGGGGTCAGTCGACATGATTGGACCTCTTGGATGGGCTTGGCGGCGGGATCTTCGACCGGATTGTCGAGGGCGCCGCGGAGATTGTCAATTGTGGATCACTTCTTTAACACCAGCACCGGGCAGTGCGCTAAACGAACCGTCTTTTCGGCCACCGAGCCGATCAACAGCCGCGTCAGGCCGGTGCGACCATGTGACGAGAGCACGATCAAATCGGCGTTCTCCCGCTGCGCGAAGTCGGCGATCTCGTGCCCAGGATCGCCGAAGGCGATGTGCGTCTTCGCGCCTGAAACACGCGTGCCGAGCCGCTCGCCCAGCGCCAGCTCGGCATGGTGCCGTCGGCTCTCGTCATCGACGGTCGTCCAGATCACGCCCGGCTCGGCCGGGTCGATCACGGGCAGGACGTAGATGAGCGAAAGGTGCGAGGCGTCGGCGACCAACGCCAGGGCGGTATCCAGCGCGGCGAAAGAATCGTCCGAGAAATCGACCGGCACGACCACGCGTTGCTTGGGAAGCCAGGAGTCAGACATGGGAGAAAGTGCGAAAGGGTTAGACCATGAGTTGTTCGCTCAACAGAATAACGCATTGAACTCCGGGATTCACCAGACCGAGTTTTTCGGTCATTCATCCCATTTTGAGACAAAGTTGCGAGCACCGACCTCGACTGGAACCAAATTCTTGTGTTATAAGCTGTTGCCCCGCAAAGACCCGATGCAGGAGATGCCGCCATGGAAGGTTGGCAAACCCAGTTGCTTGCCGCGCCGGCCGCGGAAGTAGACCAGCAGATCCAATTGACCGTGCTTCTGCCGGCCTTCAACGAAGAGCAGGCGATCGAACGTGTCCTGGCGGAGATCGTCGAGGCACTGGCTGACGAGTCGATTCGTTACGAGGTCGTCGTCGTCGACGACGCCTCCACCGACGGCACGGCGGAGCGCGCCGAGCGTTTTTCCTCCGACTGCTGGCAATGCCCGATCCGCGTTCTCCGCTCTCTTGAGAACCGGGGGGCCGGCGCCGCCCGCAAGATTGGAATCCGCGCGGCCCGCGGCGATATCGTCGTCATGCTCGACGCCGACGGCTCCTACCCGGCCGCCGCCATACCGGCCCTGTTGCGTTGGTTCCCCGCCTACGACCAGGTGAACGGCGCCCGCACCAGCGAACAAGGCACACTGCCCTGGTTGCGCAAGCCGACGAAGTGGTTTATTCGCAAGTTGGCATCCTATCTGACCGGCCACAAAATTCCCGACCTCAACACGGGGCTGAAAGCGTTCAAGCGCGAGGCGATGCTCCCCTGGCTGTGGGTTGTGCCCGACGGATTCAGTTGCGTGACCACGATGACACTCGCTTTTCTGACCAACGGGTACGCGGTGAAATACGTCCCCACCGAATATCGGCCGCGGATCGGTCACAGCAAGTTCCACCCGATCAAAGACACGCTCGCCTACTTGAGCACCGTGCTGCGGATCGTCCTCTATTTTCGGCCGCTGAAAGTGTTCTTGCCCCTCTCCGGCGCGTTGACCTTGTTGGCGCTGGCCAAGACAGCTCTCGATTGGTGGGCGACGGGGAGCATGCAGGAATCGGACATCGTGATCTTCGTGGCCGGGTTCATGACGTGCATGCTCGGCCTGCTGGCCGAAGTAATCGTCGCCCATCATCGGCGCTAAACACGAAGCGCTAGCAAGAGACCATGATACTTCCTGCCGCTGAGCACTGGTCCGCGGCCTCCCTCTGCCCGCGAGATCCAAAGGCGCGAGAACGATACGCGCACGCCGCGCTGTCACAAATGCCACGGCTGCTGGGCGCGATCGATCGCAACCCGTTTCATGAGACATACGGTTGTTTCGACCGGCAGTTCTGGCACTACCGCACGGCCGGCTTCGCCAGCGAGATGTACCAGGAAGCCGTCTTGCCTCTCGCCCTGGCCTATGCCACGCCGCTTCCCGGCAATCGCTGGCACGGAGAAGCTCGCGTTAAGGAACTGGCGGTTGCCGCGCTGCGGTTCACGGCCCGCAGCGCCCGGCCCGATGGCTCGTGCGACGACTACTATCCCTATGAGCGGGCGCTGGGTGCCGCCGTCTTCTCGTTGCAAGCTGCCACCAGGGCCTGCCAGGTTCTCGGTATCGATGCGGCCGACATCATGGCCTGGCTGCGGCGACGCGCCGATTGGATCGCTGGTCACGACGAAACGGGACGACTCGCCAACCACCACGCTCTGGCGGCACTCGGCCTGGCAAGAGTCGCCCAAATCACGGGCGAGAGACGATTCATGCGAGCAGCACAGGAGCGGGTACGGCTCGTCCTCGCCTGGCAATCCCCCGAAGGCTGGTTTGACGAATACGGCGGGGCCGATCCGGGCTATCAGACGGTAACGATCGACGCGCTGGCGAAGCTCCGAAAAATAACGCACGACTCACGGCTCGACGAACCGCTGCTGCGGGCCGTCGAATTCTCGCGACTCTTTCTGCATCCCGACGGCAGCTACGGCGGCGAGTACGGCAGCAGGGGCACGTACCACTTCTATCCGCACGGCTTCGAGCTGCTCGCGGGCGAGCATGCCGCGGCCGCCGATCTCGCGGACGGTTTTTTGGCCGCCCTGGCCGCCGGCAAGCAGGCGTCGTTCGACGACGACCGGATGTTTGCCCACCGGCTCGCGAACCTGATCGAAGCATACGTCGACTGGTCGTCGGTAAGGCCGGAGGCACCGGACGGTTACACCGAGTCGGGTTCCCATTTTTTGCCAGAGGCCGGCCTCCTGGTGCGGCGCGACGGCGAGAAGTGCACGATCGTTTCGTCCGCGCGAGGCGGAGTTTTCAAGCGGTTCGCTCCGAGACAACCGCCGCTCACCGACAGCGGGCTGGTGATTGAAACCGCCGACGGACGGCAGGCCGTCTCGCAGGTCCACGATCGCCGTCGCGACATCAGCTGGCAAGCCGACGGCGTTCTCGAAGTGACCGGGCGGTTGCACTGGGTCAAGCACGAGACGCCGACGCCCCTGAAGCAGGCCGTATTTCACGTCGGCATGTGCCTGGTCGGCCGTTGGTGCCGCACGCTGGTGCGCCGGCTCTTGCAGCGGCGGCTGATCAGCGGTCGCCGCCCTTCCGGCGTGCTCCATACCCGGCAGATCTGCTTCGACGGCAGCGGTGGCTGCCAAGTCACCGACCAGATCAAACTGCTCGATAGTTCCCTTCGTGTTCGAAGAATGGCGTTTTCCAGCGACCTGCAAGCGGCCTATGTGGCCGCCGCGAACGTCTATCAGGAGAGCACGCTCCAACCATGGGTCGACCTAAGCGAGTACATCGACGAGCTAAACGGTCGCCGCCGCGTTTCAATCGTTCGCGACTTGCACTAACCCAGATGCTGCGGGACGAACCTCCCGCTCCTGAAGCCGGTAGATACGGTAATCATCTCCTTCGCGGACGATCGGCAGCGTGGCAAGGATGCGGACCGCGGGTCCGTGGTCGGCCGACGGCAAATCGGCGACGACGAGCAATCGGGCGCCCTGCTGCCGGCAGGTGTCCAGTTTCTCTGCCAACTGGCGGTCGTTGGTCGACAAGGCCCAACCGGGCCGGTCACAGTAATAGAGCAAATCGCAACCCGCGCCGTGCAGCGTCGCCACGGGCTCGGTTGGTGCAAGCATTTTGCGGGCCGCCGCGGCAGCCGCCGTGACGGCGCGGTCTTCGCTCGGCGTGCTGAACGCCGGCGCGACCGATAGCACGAGCGAACATCCTGCACCAAGCAGCAGGCAAATGGCTCCCGCAACGCCGGGCCGCGACACACGATCGGCGAGCCGTTCCCAACCCAGGCCGGCCAAGACCGCCAGCGCTGGAACCAATACCAGGGTGTAGTACCGCAGCTCAAAGAACTTGCCGGGCAACACGATCACGAGCAGTGCCATCGCGCTCAGCCACGCAACGTGGCGCCGGGCGGCGGACGAAATCATTCCTAACGCGGCTAGCACTAGCCCCACCGGGGTCGCACCGGCGCCCGCCAGATCGCATAACAACCGGAAGTAGAACCCGCCGGACCAGAGAAGTGAAAATGACTCCTTTTGCGCCGCACCGCTGCGATAAAGCGAGTAGTAGACGTGCGTCGGATCGTCGGCCGTGGCCAGGTACAACGTCATCGCGCACCAACACAGCGCGGGAGCCAGGCCCAAGACTGCGAGGCCGACGCTGCCAAGCAACCACCGCCTCCGCTCGTTGATCGGCACGCCGGCCGTCTTCTGCCGTGCCAGCGCCGCCATCGGGAGCAGGAGTACGGCCATGTAAATCTTCGTACACAACAGGGCCGCCAGGCTGATGGCGGCGAACGCGAACCAGCCGCTACGGGCCGTGGCAAGCCATCGCTGCGTACACCAAAGGCTCGACAGCATGAAGAATACCAGCGACGGTTCGAGCATGAAGCTCTGCCCGAAGATGATCGAGGCCGGCGACAGCGCCAGCACCAGCGCGGCCGCCCAGGCGGCCCTGGCGGAGTGCCAGTCGCGAACCAGAAGAAACAACAACCAGACGCCCGCGGCGCTGAATGCCACCGAAACCGCCCTCCCCCACATGTCAAGCGAGCCGCCGCACAGCGCCCAGCCTGTCCCGGCCACGTAAGCCGCCAGCGGGATCTCGAGCAAGTGCCAGCCGCGCCCTCCGCCGACCATGCAGTCGGTAGTCGGTAGCCAAAACGGGCAACGCCCCATCGCCCAGTTTCGAGCGATCATGGCATACATCACATTCTTGGTGGCGAAATGGCCGAGCAAGGGGCGTCCAACGCCAGCGATGCGCACGACGACCGTCAGGCAGACCAGCGTCGCGATCGCCAGCCGAGTCGTGCTGGTGGCGTTCAGGCAGGTGAACTGGGCTATCCGCAAAACCTGCGACGAATGGCGATTCTCGACGGCCACATCCATCGGGCGATCCAGCGAGAAGATTTGTGGAAAAAGATGCTGGTTGGGTGGATTGTTCGGACGAATATATCGCTACGGATCATCTCTACCCAGATCGTTCCGGTCAGGAACGGAAGGAAATCTGATGGGCTTCCGACGTTGGTTGGTCGTTGGACTGTGCTTCTGCGTCTTCTGCGGCTGCAAGAGCGCCCAGAGCTATTACGACTATTGCGGGCCAATGCCCGATGAGGGAGGCGACTTCCTGTATCGGAAGAATTCGGTCCTTGGCGGCGATCCGTCCATGAAGCGAGCCGACGAGGAAGCGCCCGACGAACAAGCCACGCCGGATGAAGAAACGGGCCCCGAGCCGACCCCCGCCCCTCCCGTTGGTGAAGGGCCAGGGCCGGGTGTGGATATGGACGAGGATCTACCCACAATCGCCCCAGAAACAAGGCTGGACGGAGCTGCCGATGAACGGGGCGACGATGAACTTGAAGGGGTGGCCGACGATGAGTTGGACCCCGAATCGGAAGACGAACTGACGGAGTCGCAGGACGATTTGGACGACGAAGTCGCGCAGGGCGGAAACGGCGGTAGCAAGCCGTCGGCATCGGCGCTCGATTGGCACGCGCGGGGGAAGGACCGCCGCTCACCGATCCAGCAGGTCCGTTTTCGAGCCGAGTGACCACTTTACTTCGCTCGTGCGGCCGGTTGTAATCGGTCCATGAGCGAAGCCGCCGAGCCGTACGACCCCTATGCCCTGCCGGCGGATGCGGTGCGCGAACCGCCCGCTGGCCTTTGGACCGCACTGAGGCAGATCGGCCCCGGCATCATTCTCGCCGGCAGCATCATCGGCACGGGCGAGCTACTGCAGACGACCAAGATGGGGGCCGAGCATGGCTTCTCTTTTCTTTGGCTGCTGCTTTTCAGTTGCGTGGCCAAAGTCTTCATCCAGGTCGAGCTGGGCCGCCACTCGCTGTCGTCAGGGCAGCCCACGCTGACGGCGCTCGATCAGCTTCCCGGGCCGCGGCTGGGTGCGCATTGGCTCGTCTGGTGGTGGTTTTTCATGCTGCTGGCCACGGTCTTCCAACTTGGTGCCATGGTGGGCGGCGTCGGTCAAGCCATGCACCTGTTCTGGCCGCAGAGCAACGACGCCATCGTCGAGTGGCTCCAACCCGTTTCACCTTATCTGGCCCGGCAGTGCCTCGATCATCCCTCCTACCCGTGGGCCATCCCCACCGTCCTGGTGGCGATTGGACTATTGCTCAGCGGGGGCTACAAGCGCATTGAAGCGATTACGACGGTGCTCGTGGTGGCGGTGACAGGCGTGACCGTGGCCTGCGTGCTTGCCCTCCCCTTCACGGGCTACTCGATTCCCTGGGGCGACGTGGGCCGAGGGTTGATCGTTTCGCTTCCCGAGGGCAATAAGGGGATCGCGATCGCCTTCTCGGTGTTCGGCATCACGGGCGTCGGTGCGGCCGAATTGTTCGCCTATCCTTATTGGTGCCTGGAAAAAGGATACGGCCGGTACACGGGCGCGCGTCAGCAAAGCGAGGAATGGGCCAGGCGCGCCCGCGGGTGGATGCGCGTGATGTCTCTCGACGCCTGGGTGAGCATGGTGGTGTTTACCGTGGCAACCATTTCTTTCTACGTCATGGGCGCCGGCGTGCTGCACCGGCTCGGCCTGATTCCGGAAAAAGACCACATGATGGAGCAGCTCGCCCAGATGTACGTGCAGGCGTTTGGGCATCCCTGGACAAAGACGCTTTTCCTCATCGGCGGCAGCGTCGTGCTGTTCAAAACGCTTTACGTGGCGACCGCCAGCAACAGCCGGCTTTCGGCCGATTTCGTCCGCCTGGCGAGAATCGCCCGGCATCCCCACGACGCCGCCCGCATCCGCTGGGTCAACCGGTTTTGCGTCCTCTATCCGCTGTTGGCGCTGGCCCTCTTTCTGTTCTTCGGGGACCCGGCGTTCATGGTGCTGCTGGGTGGGTTCGCCCAGGCGGCCACGCTGCCGGTGATTTCAGGGGCGGCGCTCTACCTGCGCTTTCGTCGGACCGACCGGCGGCTGGCGCCCTCGCAGTTCACCAACGTTTGCGTCTGGCTGGCGTTTTTGACCATCACGGCGGCCGCGATTTACTCCGTGCCAAAAAGCCTGGAAGACATCTGGGCCGCGCTGCTGGATATTTTGCGACGCTGAAGGCTGATCCAACGTTGACTAACCCTCTCCAAAAGGGCGTCATGGAAGGCGGAAACCGTCATTCCTTTCGGTAGACGGCGCCCTGGTCCACCAGCTCAAAGCCGAGCTTTTCATAGAGCTTCAGAGCGGGTTGATTCCAGCACATCGCTTGCACCTGCATGACCGCCGTCCCTTGTGCGGCCAATTGACGCATGACGTCGGCCACAAGGTAAGTCGCCATTCCCTGCCGCCGAAAGGCCTCGTCGACTTCGAGCCCGATCAGGCCGGCGGCGCGTAGCCCCCAGCTTGTAGAGAGAGGCTCGATGGTCCACGTCGTCGCGCTGGCCACCAGACGACACTCGCCGCGCAGGGACAGCTCATAACGGGTCGCGTCCAACCCGCTCCAGGCGCAGGCTTCCCACCAGTTGGCCGGGGGCGGATCGACAACCGTCGTGACGGTGGATCGTCGGCGAACTTGCATCTGGTTGCGATCGATCGGAGGCCGAAAACCAGCCAGCTTCCTTTCCAAGATGTGAACTCGATCGATCTCACGATACCCGTGCGACTGAAACAGCCGTTGCTCGGCGGAATCCGTGTCGAGAATGCCGGGCAGCTCGCTGCCGCCATAAAGCCCCAGGTAGAAGCCGTTCAGAGGCGCGATGCCGCCCCCATAAATCACCTGCGCGCCGCGCCGCCGCAGGTAGTCTTCGCTGCGCGCCAGCAACTCGGCTCCGATTCCCTGTCCACGATACTGTGGCAGCACCATCACCAGACAGGTGATGCCGCACTGCGTCGAGAGTTTTTGTCCCCCTTCGTTGGGGCCGAAGGCCGCGTGGGCAAAACCGACGGGGTGACCGTCGTCGACGGCCACGATCAGGCCGGCGTTGTCGAAGTAGGGCTTCGACAGTACTAGCTGCTCAAACAGGGCGGCCGACATCCGCTGGATGCGGCCGTGCTCCTCAGGCTGACTGCGCCAAATCTCGGCTAACGCGGGCGGGTCGCTGTTGTGGAACGTCCGGTAGTGAATCAACGGTGACCCTCCAAGTCAATCAAAACATCGCTCCCTTCGATGCGCAGGGGGAAAGTCCGTTGCACAACCGTATGGCTCGTCTTGTGCCGTCCGCTCGCAACGTCGAACTGCCAACCATGCCAGGGGCAGGAGACGGTGCCGCCCTCCAGGCAGCCCTTGGCCAGCGGGCCTCCCTGGTGGGGACAGACTCCGTCCAAAGCGTAGTATTCACCATCCATGTTGAATAAAGCGACGAGATGCTCGCCGGCCAGGCACTCGATGCCCGCGCCGCTGGGGCAATCGGCCACGTCTGCAATCCGGATCCATTTAGCCATTCCATCCTTAAATATAGGACGGGCGTCAAAGGCGGTAAAACCCTGCACCGAGCGCCCAGCCGTGAGTTATGGTTGGTTGTAGCATGTGCGTTTCCGCGCAGGTATTTTCGCCACGCGACGTCCCGTGCAACCAACGAGGCATGCCTCCATGCGCGCCATCCACGCGTATGTCCTAGCCTTAGACTGCAAAAGGTTTGAATGAATGACAGGGTTCGTACTGGGCCTGTTGTTCGGGGTGTCGATCGCCGGAGGATCGCTGTACGCCGTTTACCTGTGGGCCAGCGCCACGCACAGAATCCATCCCGACCTTGCCGAAGCTCCAGCCCCTGTCAAGCAGACACCGGCCGCCGTCAAGTCCGCTCGCCTGCCCGCCGAGGCTGTCTCCCGCAGCCCGCGATCGCGCGCCGCAAAAACACCCGCGGCGCGGGAGGAGCAGACGGCGACACCGACTAGCGAGGCGATCTGGCTCGGTGAACTGAGCGATCGGATCGAGGGGGAAATTGGCTCGCACACCTTCCGCCTTCAAGAGATCAGTGCCGCGCTGAGCGACGCCAGGCAAGGAGAGCCCGACCTGGTGCTCGATGCGGCCTCGCGAATCATGCTGGCCAACCAGCAGTTGCAGGCCGAATTGGCCGCCGCCCGGACCGAGATCGAAGAGCACCGCCAGAAGGTCAAGGAGCTTTCGGCCGAGGCCCGCACCGACCCGCTTACGGGGCTGGCCAACCGCCGGGCTTTTACCGAAGACATGAGCCGGAGGATCGAGCAGTGGCGGCGGCATAAGGTGCCGCTTAGCCTCATCATGGTCGACGTCGACCATTTCAAGAGCATCAACGATCGCTACACGCACGCGGGGGGAGACACCGCCTTGCGGCACATGGGCGACTTGCTGCGCGGCGCGCTGCGCGAAATGGATATTCCGGTGCGTTACGGGGGCGAGGAGTTTGCCATCATTCTGCCCGGCACGCGAATGCAGGAAGCGCTCAACGTGGCCGAACGGCTGCGGGCCACGATCGCCAGCCGTGGATTTGTGTTTGAGGGCCAGACGATTCCGATCACAGCCAGCCTGGGGCTGGCCACGGCCTCGGCCGAGGACACGCTCGCCTCGATCGTGGAACGGGCCGATACGGCGCTGTACGCCGCCAAACAGGCGGGCCGCAATCGGGCCTATGTGCACGACGGTGGCACGCGCCAGCCCATCGGTTCCGACAAAGCCGTCTTACGCCATCCCTTCCGCGACCTGCAGAAAATCGCCCCCTACAAGGTGGGCGGCCCCCTGCCCTCCGCCGGCGAGTTTTATCCGGTGCGCTGCTATGACCTGTCGGTCAAGGGAATCTCGTTCCTATCGCCGGCGCCCCCCGATTTCCGGGCCCTGGTGGTGAGGCTTGGCAACCCGCCGGACGTCCGCTACATGATTTCGAGCATCTGCCACGTGGCGCCGATGGTCTGCGGCGACGAGCAGCTCTACCGCGTCGGCTGCACGTTCGTCTCGCGTCTCGACCCCGACGAGATTCATCCGGGCCCGCCTGAGCCGGAGGACGCCGAGTCGATCGCGGGCGTGTAGGCGGAGACAGAACTCATGCCCCGCTCGTGCCGTATCCGCACATAGTCGGTTGGAGACAAGCGAGCGAAGCAACCCGCTGCCGACCGGCACGGTCGCATTCGAGCGTCATCTTTGGCTTGCGAAGCCGGCCCGGCTAAACTTGGCTCATGGGCAACGACCTCGCATTACGCCGCAAATGGACTCTTCGGGCTCACGGCCGGCAGATGGTCTTCGTCAAGCGACCCCACGAGCAGACGTCTCATGTCGTCATGAAGGCGCTTCTCTGGGGGCTGTACTTGCCGCACTATCCCGACCTGTCGATCGAGACTCCGCTCGCCGATCGCTACGAGCCCGACGTAGTCAGCATCGGCGCCGACCGGCATCCGCAATTTTGGGGTGAGGCCGGCCAGGTCACCCCCGCCAAGATTCGGTCACTCGCCAGGCGATATCGCAAAACCCATTTCGCGATCTCGAAATGGGCCACTCGCCTGGCGCCGCACCTGACGATCATCGAGAAGGCCATCGCCGAGATCGAGCGGTCGGCTCCCTTCGACTTGTTGATCTTCCCCGAGGACGCGGCCGACCGGTTCATCGACGAGTCGGGCACGGTGCGGGTCACACACGACGATTTGGAATGGGTGCGAATTGAACCGTGACAACCTCGGCGAGGGCAGCCCGTCTCGGCACATAACTTCTTTCCGCAGGACCCAGCCATGCATCGACGCAGCTTTCTGGCGGCCACCACCGGGACACTTCTCGCCGGCAAGCTTAACGGCGCCGAGCTGCCCGACGACGTCAAGATCACGCGCGTCGTCGGCTTCAACCTGACCAGCCGACGGAACAAACTGGCCGGCAAGAACGCCCGGCTCGACGTCCACGGCGACCGCGGCCACGATCGGATGCTGCGGATTGACACCAACTCGGGCGTGCAAGGCATCGGCAACTCCGCGATCGACAAAGAAACAGCAGCCGGATTGCTCGGCAAGAATCCGCTTGAGTTCTACCGTCCGGACGAGCGGCGCGTCGTCGGGCCGTTCGGCGCCGGTACGATGCCGCTCTGGGATCTTGCCGGCAGGCTTCTGAAGAAACCGGCCTACGAGCTGCTCGGCGGCGAGGGGGCAACGCAGGTTCCGGCCTACGACGGATCGATCTACTTCGCCGATCTGCTGCCGCAGTACGCCAGCCGCTGGACCGACCGGTTTCGCGAAGAGATCGACCTGGGGCTGACGCTCGGCCATCGGGGATTCAAGATCAAAGTGGGACGAGGCTTTAAATGGATGCCGCGCGATGAGGGGAATCGGCGCGACGTGGAAGTCGTCAAGCTGATCCGCAAGCACGCAGGAAAAGACGTCCTGCTGGGCATCGACGCCAACAACGGCTACGACCTCGCCGGAGCCAAGCTGCTGCTCGACGAATTGGCCGAAGACAAGCTGGCCTTCGCCGAAGAGCTCTTTCCGGAGACGGTCGACGAATGCCTGGAGCTGAAGGCTTTCATCCGCGAGCGCGGCTGGCAGACTCTCGTAGCCGACGGCGAGACGCAGCACGAACTGGCGGCCTACGAGCCTTTCATCAAAGCCGGCGCCATCGACGTCTTTCAAGGCGACATGAACCATTTCGGCCTCGACGGCATTCTGCAGGAGGCCGCGACGGCCAAGCCGCACGGCGGCCGAATCGCGCCGCACAACTGGGGATCGCTCATCGGTTTCTACATGGAGCTGCACATGGGGCGGGCCGTCAAGAATTTCTATCGTGCGGAGCACGATCCTCTGGAGAGCAACGTGATCGTGGCTGACGGTTACCAGATCAAGGACGGCAGCGTCCGCGTTCCCGATGCGCCCGGTTTCGGATTGTCGGTCAACGAAGATGCCTTCGCTCGCGAGGCGGAAATCCGATTCGACGTGCAGGTCTAATGACGCGGCCGCTCGCCGCCCCGAGACAGGTGCACGCCACCGCCGTTGCCGCTACGATACGGGCACTTGTCTCAGCGCCTGGAGTGATGCTGTGAGTTTCGCAACACGTCAGAGTCCCATAGGCCGGCGAACCTTTCTTCACGCCGGCGGAATTTCGGCCGTGGGCCTGGGTCTGTCCGGCCTGCTGGCAGACGAGCAGCGGTCTCGCCCGGACCGCCGTTCTGGCGGGACGGCCCGGTCGTGCATCATGCTCTACATGCTCGGTGGTCCGCCCCAGCAAGAGACGTTTGATTTGAAGCCCAAGGCGCCCGGCGCCGCACGAAGCCTCTTTGCGCCGATCGCGACAAGCGTGCCCGGCATCGAGATCTGCGAGCTTTTGCCGCGGCTAGCACGCCAGGCGCACCACCTTGCTATCGTGCGCTCGACCTATCATGGCGGTAACGCCCTGTTTCATGGCGCCGGAGTGCATTACAACCTGACCGGATGGCCCAATTCGCCGCGCGACGGCGAGCCTCTGCTCGATCGTCGAGATGCGCCCTCGATCGGCGCGGTCATCCATCAACTGGCGGGCAGCACCCGCGGGCTACCCCCCGCCGTTCAGCTTCCCATCTGGATAACCCAGGACGGGCCGGGCAGAGAGTGGGCGGGCCAGCACGCTGGTTTTCTCGGCCATAAGCACGACCCGCTCGTCATGGCGTACGAGGGTGATAGCAACCTGCCCGGCGTGCTCCCGCCCAGCTACGTCCGTGGGGCCGACGTCAGCTCCAGCCGCTTGCAGAGTCGGCTGGATCTCTCGTCCTTGCTGGCCCGGCCCGCGGTGGGCGACGGCAGCATCAGCGTGCAGGAATGGCGCAGCTATCAAGCGCAGGCGGTCGACATATTGAACTCAGGCAAATCGTGGCAAGCGTTCTCCGTCGAAGACGAAACGCCAGCGACGCGTCAGCGCTATGGTGAGGACCGCCTAGGCCGAAGTTGCTTGGTGGCCCGCCGCCTCGTCGAGGCGGGGGTGCGCCTTGTCACGGTCGTCTTCGGGGGCTGGGACACACACGCGAATCACGAGCAGCAGACGCGAGATGCTCTCCTGCCGCCACTGGATCGCGCCTTCGCAGCGCTCTTGGAAGACCTCCACGAACGGGGGTTATTGTCTGAGACGTTGGTTGCCTGGACAGGTGAATTCGGCCGTACGCCCTCGATGAATGTCAATCAACCGCCGGGACGCGACCATTGGGCTCGTGTCTACAGCACGGTTCTGGCAGGCGGAGGCATTCGAGGCGGTCAAGTGCTGGGCAGCAGCGACAATCTGGCCGGCGAACCCAAAGACCATCCGGTCCACGTGAGCGACTTTGTCGCCACGATTTACCATGCCCTGGGATACGGCAGCGAGACCCAGGTCGTTGACATGTTCGGCCGGCGACATTTCATCGTGGCGGGCACTCCACTGCGTACGCTCTTTTGAATCCGAGGTTGCGGCGTGCCTGAAAAGCCGTGCACACCGCCTGCACTCAGGCACACGCACAACATGGTGCATCGCGCTCGACCGCCGCTTTGAACCGGTAGGCGCGATCAGGGTACCCTGGGAAGGCACATGACTTTCTCTCCCATGTCGGACGATGTTCGCCCGCCGAATGCCGAGGTCGGCGAAGACGGGCCCGCGCCCGACGGCGCGCGCCCCGCCGACGTTTCGCGGCTGCGTGACCTCTCTTCGCAGCAGCTCAAATCGGGCCTTGCGGCCTGGCTGGGCTGGCTCTTCGACGGTCTGGACATGCACCTGTATGTGCTGATTGCCGCCCCGTTCGTGGCGGAACTGCTGGGAGCGTCGAGTCAACAAGACCCGCAGGTGGGCTATTACAGCTCCTGGATTCAAGCGGCGTTCCTCATCGGTTGGGCACTCGGGGGCGGATTCTTCGGTCAGGTCGCCGACCGGATGGGGCGCAGCCGCGGGTTGATGCTGACGATTCTCACCTACGCGCTTTTTACGGGACTCTCGTTCTTTGCCCAGACCTGGTGGCAGTTGCTCGTGTTCCGGTTTTTGGCCGCGCTGGGAATCGGCGGCGAATGGGCCGTCGGCGCCTCTCTGATCTCCGAGACGTGGCCTCGCCGCTGGCGTCCGTGGATGGCGGCTGTTCTGCAAACGGGCGTGAATTGCGGAGTGATGCTCGCCGGCCTGGCCAACTTCCTTCTGGCAGACTTCCCCAAGCGTTCGGTCTTTCTGGTCGGCGTGCTGCCAGCATTTTTGGTTTTGTGGATCCGCAGCTCGGTGCCGGAGCCGGAAGAGTGGCATTTGGCAAAGAGCCAGGCGTCGGACGCCGCGCCCCGCTTTTCGGACCTCTTTCACGGCCCTGTTCTTCGCACCACCTTGTTGACGCTTGTCGTCTGCGCGCTGTCGCTGACGGCCCATTGGGCGTTCTTGTTTTGGCACTTGCAACAACTGCGAAACCTGCCCGACATCAGCGATTGGACCGACGCTCAGAAAAGCCAACTCGTCAGCGAGGTCATCTGGCTGGTTATGGTGGCGTCGATCGCGGGCAATTTTCTGGCGGGATTCATCGCACGCTGGCTTAAATATCGGTGGGCGATCGCCGGGCTCTGCCTGGCCTACTTTCTCTCGATGTTTGCCACGTATTGTGTCCCCCGTGATCATGAGTCTCTCTGGTACGGCTTTGCCGCCATCGGTCTCTGCCAGGGCGTGTTCGCCCTGTTCACGATGTATCTGCCGCCGCTCTTTCCCACTCTGTTGCGGACGACGGGAGCCGGTTTTTGCTACAACTTCGGCCGCGTCGCCGCCGGCCTGGGGACGGTTTTCTTTGGTCTTTTCTCGAAGGTTGGAGATCATCGCCTGGCGCTGCTTTACGCCGGCTTCTTGTTCCTTCCGGCGGCAGCGATCGCTTGTCTGCTTCCTGAGCCACCGGACGAAAGCGTCGGGTGAAGGCCCTTGCCGTTCGTTTTTCGCTCCGGGCGCGGATGAGCGTCCGGCGGCAAAGTCGTCTTTCGCTCTGCGAAAGGCGACGAAGGGTAGGCGGTGATCCGATCGCATATCGCGGATCGAGAGGAACAAGTTAGACTATCCGCATGTTTCTTATCCATCTCACGGCCGCCCTGTTCGCCGCGACGGCGCCTGCCGATGTCACGGTAACCATCGACACCCCCATGCCGCCTCCGGCCTGGGCCTTGCTCGAACGCGAGTTGCTCGTGGCCAACACGCGTGCCTGCGAGGAATTCTTCTCTCGCTATTTCGATGAGCGAGGTTACCTGCAGTGCGTCGAGCGCTGGGGAGGTGACGACGGTCCCGACGACGCCATCGAAAATGTCAATGATTGGCCCCTGCTGCACGCTCTCGGCGCGCCGGACACCATCCTCCATCTGTATGGAAAAGCCTGGGAAGGGCACCTGCGTCAGTACACCGAGGCGCGCACGCGAGACGTCGAGTTCGCCCGTGACGGCATGTACTACAAAGAGTTCCCCGTTATGTTCGACTGGCTGCACAACGGGGAAGGCCTGACGGTCTTCAACCTGCAAGGTTTGAGCGACCCCAACGACATTCGGTTCCAACAGCGCGTGCGTCGCTATGCCGGCTTCTATATGAATGAAGATGCCGGCGCGGCGAATTACGATCCGGAGCACCACATCATCCGCAGCCTGTTCAACGGCAGTCGAGGCCCGCTGTTGCGAAAAGCCACAGCACTCGACTGGGCTGGCGACCCGATCGAAGTCGACGGGAGGTTTCGTCTCGGACATGGCGAGCGCAGCTACGCCGAAATGCTGGCCCACTTCAAAGACTACACCGACATCCTCGGTGACCATCCGCAGAACCTGCTCGCCACGTCGCTCGCGCTGAACGCTTACATGCTGGCGCACGAGCCGAAGTACCGACGATGGCTGCTCGAATACGTCGATGCCTGGGCCGACCGCGCGGAGGCCAACGGCGGCATCCTGCCCAGCAACGTCGGCCGCGACGGCTCGATCGGCGGCGAATGCGGCGGCCGTTGGCACGGCGGCGTTTATGGCTGGGGCTTTACGGTGGTCGACCCGGTCACGCAAAAACAGGTCGACCGAAACACGACGCACCTGGCGATCACAGGTTTCGGCAACGCGCTCTTGTTGACGGGCGACCAGCGCTACGTCGACGTCTGGCGGCGGCAGATTGAGGCGGTCAATTCCCACGCCAAGCAGATTGACGGCCGCACGCATTATCCGCGCATGCACGGCGACCAGGGCTGGTACGCCTACGAGCCCGATAAATACTCGCGAGGAGCAACGGAGGTCTACTACTGGTCGATGGATCGGGCGGACCGGGGGCGCGTGGCGTCGTCGGGCTGGCTCGATTATCTGGAAGGCGCCCGGCCACGGTTTCCGGTCGAAGCGCTCGAGCGCGATTTCGAGACGGTCCGTCGCAAGGTGGCCGGACAGCGCGCCGACGCCAGCACGCCCGATACCCGGCTGGCCGACGACCCGATGCAGTACAACCCGGCGACGGTGGAAACGCTCGTCAATTTGACCTTGGGCGGGCTGCACCCCGGGCATCAAGGTTCGCCGTTGCACTGCCGGGTGCGATACTTCGATCCCCTGCGTAGGCGCGTGGGGCTTCCTGACGACGTGGCCGCGCTCGTCGAGAAACTGACGGCCGACGGCACGGTGTTGACGCTGGTTAACGTCAATCAATCGCAGCCCCGCACGGTGATCGTCCAGGGGGGCGCTTACGGCGAGCACCAATTTCTTCAACTTGAGTGTGCCGGCAAGAACGTGGCCATCCACAACAACCAGTTTGCCGTCACGATTGCCCCCGGCGCCGGCGGTCGCCTGACGGTGGCGATGCGCCGCTACGCAAACCGGCCCACGCTCTCGGCCCCGTACGAGCGGCGATCGGAGCCATGACGCCGTACACGCCGCCGTGGATCTTTGGCCTGACGAACCTGCCGTTTGGAGTCGCCGGCACCTATGCGGGTGTTGCGATGCCGTTTTTGTTGCGCGACGCGGGCGTGCCCGTTGACAAGATCGCGCTGCTCGAAGCGATCGCCTTTTTGCCGGCGGCGTACCAGCTTTTCTGGGCCCCGGTTCTCGATCTGGCGATGCGAAGGCGAACCTGGCTTGTGCTCTGCGCAACGAGTGGCTCTCTCTGCCTCGGCGGCACGCTGCTGGTCAAGTTGCCCGAGCAACTCCTGGCGTATGAGATTTTAATGGTTGCCGGTCAGGCGTTGGTCGGCTTGGTGGCTTCCTGCAATGGCGCACTGGTGGCGACCACCGTCGACCCGCGCCTGCTCGGCCGGGCGGCCGGCTGGGTGAACGCCGCGAACCTCGGCGCGTCCGCCCTGGGCGGGGGACTTGTGCTTACGTTGACCACACAGGTATCGTTCGCCGCGGCATCGCTGGCGCTGGTCTTGATGACCTCCCTGCCGTCTCTGGCGGCGTTCTCGATCGCCGAGGATCCCCCCGCCGCGGACAGGCTCGGGCGGCATCTGGCGCAGGTAACTCGCCAGGTCTGCAGCGCGGTCCGCTCGCGCCGGGGGTGGACGGGGCTCCTCTTCTGCATGTCGCCGGTCGGGACGGCGGCGCTCAGCAATCTGTTTTCGGCCCTGGGAAGGGATTTTGGCGCATCCGACGCCGTCGTAGCGTGGGTGACCGGCTACTTCGGCGGACTGGCGACGGCCGTGGGGGCGCTTGCCGGCGGATTCATGCTTGATCGACTGCCCGACCGCCGCAATCTGTATCTTGCCGGCGGCCTTTGTACTGCCGCCTGTGCCGCGGGCATGGCCGTGGCACCTCTTCGCCCTGAGACGTTCGTCGTCGGGTCGCTGGCCTATCTATTTGTGGCGGGGATAGCCTACGCAGCGTTCTCGGCCGTGGTCTACGAAATCGTGGGCCCGGCCGGAAGCGCGGCTGCCACGCTCTACTCGGTCTTTCCGGCCGCGGGAAACCAGGCGATCGCCTACACGCTGCTTCTGGACGGCGCCGCCCAGCACGCATGGAAGACGCGCGGCACGCTCTGGACCGACGCCGCCTTGAACGCCGGGGGCGCCATGCTTCTGCTGCTCCTTGTCCGCGCCGTCTTCTCGGACAGGCAGACGGCGGAAACCGCGCCGACCGGGGCAAGTGAAGAAACGGGCAAGCTCGAGATCGGCTCCGTGACCTGAGGCCGCCAGATGGAAGTTCAAACCGTACTCGGTCCGGTGCCCCCGCACGAACTGGGAATTTCGCTCGTCCATGAGCACTTGCTGCTCGGCCTGGCATGTTGGTTCGAGGCGCCGATCAACCCGGCCCGACAATACCTGGTCGATGCCACGGTTACGGCCTCGTTGCGCGGCTTGCTCGCCAGCGACCCCTACCACTGCCGCGACAACCTGATTTTGAACGACGCGGGGCTCGCCGTCGACGAGCTGCAACATTTCTCGAAGATGGGCGGACGAACGGTGGTCGATCTCACCACGCGCAGCATCGGCCCGTTCCCCGGCCAACTGGCCGAAATCGCCCGCGCCAGCGGTTTGAATATCGTGGCGGGCACCGGCTTCTACGTTGCTCGATCGCATCCCGACTGGGTCGCCCGCGCACCCGTCGAACAACTGGCCGACTTTATGCTCCAGGAGGTGCTGATCGGCATCGACAACACGCCGGTTCGCGCCGGCATCATCGGCGAAATCGGCACCAGTTCACCGATGACGGCCGACGAAGTGAAGGTGCTGCGTGCGGCGGCGATCGTACAGCGTCAGACCGGCCTGGCGGTTAACGTCCACCTGCCCATCTTTCATCGCGAAGGACACAACGTTCTCGATCTGCTCGATAAGGCCGGGGCGGACCTGGGACGAGTGGTGCTCAGTCACCTCGACGAGTCGATGGACGCCGACTACATTCGTTCGCTGGCCGGGCGTGGCGCGATGGTGGAGCTCGACACGTTCGGCTCGGAGTTTTCCTTCGACGAATCGGGCGAGCACGAGCCCTCGGATTGGGAACGCATCCGACTCCTGCTGGAGCTGCTCGACGCCGGGCTGGCCGACAGGTTGCTCCTCTCACACGACGTCTGCAACAAGATTCACCTGTTGCGCTACGGCGGCTATGGCTACGCACATCTCTTGCGCACGATCGTTCCCCGCCTTAAGGCCCGCGGAATTGATAACCCGACCATCGACCGCATCCTTATCAAGAATCCCGCTCGGATGCTGAGCGGAGAAGAATGATGTTCAGCGTGCTGTTAACGACAACGGCTCTTCTTGCGCCGTCGGCCGCGGAAGACGTCGACGCGCCAGCCCGAAAAATCATCGCCGAGCACGCCGAGCGGATTCAGCCCCTGGAAGTCGAAGCCGCCCGCCGCTTCTGGGACGCCAACGTCAGCGGTTCGGCGGACGCCTACCGCTTGAAGGACGAGGCCGATGATCGGCTCGACACGGCGCTGGCCGACCGTGCATGGTTTGAGCGGCTGAAGCGGTGTCATGAGTCGAGGCCGGCCGATCTGCTCCTGGCGCGGCAGATCGAGTTGCTCTACTGGCAGGCGCTTCCCAAGCAGGTCGATCGCGAACTGCTCAAGCAGCTTACCACCCGGGCCAACGGCATCGAGATGCGATTCAACGCCTTTCGCGCCCGAGTCGGCGACGAACAACTGACCACCAGCGACGTCCGCCGGGTGCTGAGCTCGTCGACCAACTCGACTCGGCGGCGGGAGGTGTGGGAGGCGAGCAAGGTGTTGGGAAGCGAGCTTGCCCCCGAGCTGCTGGCGTTGGTCAGGCTGCGCAACCGAGCCGCTCGGCGGCTCGGCTTCGCAGACTATCACACGATGCAACTTGAGTTGAACGAGCAGCCGCCGGACAAGTTGTCGCGGCTCTTCGACCATCTCGACGCCCTGACTCGTGAGCCGTTTCTGAAAGCAAAGCATAACATCGACGCCCGGCTGGCGGATCAACGCGGGGTGGCGGCGGACGAGTTGAAGCCCTGGCACTACGACGATCTGTTCTTTCGCGATGCGCCGCGGTCGGCGTCGGTTCACGTCGACCATCTTTACGCCGGGGCGGACATCGTCGATCTGTGTCGCAGGTTTTACGCCGGCATCGGTCTGCCCGTCGACGACGTGCTGGCCCAGAGCGACCTTTACGAGAAGCCGGGCAAGCACCCTTCGGCCTTCTGTCTCGACCTCGATCGTGCGGGCGACGTGCGGGTGCTGGCCAATGTGGTGCCTACCGACTACTGGATGTCGACCATGCTGCACGAGATGGGGCACGCCGTCTACAGCAGTCGGAACATGCCCCGCGAGCTTCCCTACCTCGTGCGCTGCGAATCGCACCTGCTAACAACCGAGGGGCTGGCGATCCTGTTCGAGCGGTTCTCCACCAGCGCCGAATGGCTGGAACGAATGGGGGTGACGCTGGAAGATGCTGAGGCGTTTCGCGCGGCCACGAGGCAAGCTCGCCGCTATCGGCTGCTCGTCTTTTCTCGTTTGTCGCAGGTGATCTTCCGGTTCGAGCGTGAACTCTATCGCGACCCCGACCAGGACCTGAACCGGCTCTGGTGGGAGCTCGTTGAAAAATACCAGGGACTGAGGCGGCCCAAAGACCGAGACGAGCCGGATTACGCCAGCCAGCTTCATATCGCCACGGCCCCGGCCTATTTCCACAACTACCTGCTGGGCGAGCTGTTCGCTTGCCAGTTACACGAGGCCGTTTGTCGAGATGCTCTCCGCGGAAGCGATCCGCAAACGGCCTCTTATGTGGGCCGTCGGGAGGTGGGCGACTATCTGCGCGAGCGGGTCTTTTCGGCAGGCCGTCGTTTGAACTGGAATGAGCTCGCGAAGTTTGCTACGGGCGAGGAGCTAACCGCCCGGGCGTTCGCCCGGGACATCGGCGAATAGCGGTGGGGCTGAATCGCGGAGTTACCGCACAATCTCGCAGTTGGTCAGCGCCTTGGCCAGTTTCTGGCAGCCGGCGTCCGTCACCTGCACGCCGCGTAAGTCGAGACGCTTGAGGCTCGTGAGTTTGACCAGCGCCGTCAGCCCCGCGTCGGTCACGCCTGACTCGCGCAGGTCAAGCTCTTCCAACGCCGTCTGGCCGCTGAGCAAAGCGAGTCCGGCATCGGTCAACCTTGTTGCCGGCGTCGTAGCGGTCCCGGACGCGGTGCTGCCAAACCGGCCGCGGGCGTGCAGGCGTTTTTGCTGATTCCTAACCACACCGGTGCCGATGCTACGGCGTGTACGAATCGTCTTCCTCAGGGCCTCTTTCAGCGACGCGTCGGACGCGCCATACGTAATGGTGGCCTTCGGCAGAGATTCTTGCAGCCGGCGCGCCCCCTCTTCGCTGACGGCCGTCAGTTGAAGATCGAGCGACTGCAACTGCCCAAGTCGCGACAAGGATTCGATCGCCTCGTCGCTCACATCCGTGACCGCCAGCTCCAGCCGGGTTAAGTGCTTCAAGACGGCGAGGTGCGCGATGCCCGTGTCGGTGATGTTCGTATGCGATAGGTTCAGGTGCGTCAGGCCGGGGAAGAGGGCCAATTGCGCCAGGCCGAAGTCGCTGATCGGGGTGTCGGCGAGGTCGAGCGATGTCAGGCGCGCCAACCCCGGGTTTTGGATCGGATATTGGGCAAGCTGCACATCCGTGATCAGCGAGTGGGAGAACCCCAGCGATTCGAGATCGGACAAGCCGGCGAGATCAAATTCGCTACCCGACAGGTCGGGCCCGGAGAGCCGAACCAGGCCGGTGACGCGGCCGTTGTCATCAAAACTGGCGTCCCACCCCTTTTCGGCCCAGGCCTGTTCCTCGTCGGCCCGTCGCCACAGTTCAAACCGCCCCGGCGTACAGCAGACGAGCGCGACCGAGGCGGCGGCCAACGACGCGCACGCGAGCGCGAATCTCCGTGGCGGGACAGGCACGTTCGAGGGTCCGACGGCCGATGCTTGCACGTCCTTTGACGGCCGCACCAAACGATATCCGCAGGCCCGCACCAGCAAGGCCGTAGACAGGCCGGCGGTCAAAACGCCGGCTTCGATTCCGAGTGCCAGCACCAAGAATTCTGCGTCCCCCTCGTCCAGGAGCGACCGAAAGGCGTTGATCCCGCCCGCGATCCCGGCCCCGGTGATCACGATCAGCACGGCGCGGAGGACGATTCGACGGCCCTCCGCCAAGACGAGCCAGGCGGCCGACAACGCCGGCAGGCTGGCCAGCGAGAAAACCAGCCCCACAATCACTCCCTCGACCAGTTCCGCGAGCGGGTTCGCCGAGAACTCATATACGTCGAAGGCTTCATATTGGGCCGGCCACCGCAGGCCCGCGCACAGCGCCGCCACGGCGGCCGTCCAGCCCAGCAGCGTGCGAATCGTAAACTGGCGTTGCCGCTCGTCGTCTGCCGATTGCGTCGAGCCGTTCCCTAACCGCTCTAAGCGCCAGCCGCGAACCGCGCGTAGCACTCGCAGCGGTAGGAGGAAGGCCGCGTACATGGTGAACCAGCCGGCGACCGACAAGAATGTGAATCTGACATCCCCTGTTCCAAAATAGCGCACTTCGCCGTAGAGCGTCGCCAGATAGAATATGGCCAGCAGCCAGAAGGTCAGCGGAACGCGGACGGTCGTTCTCTGTCGGCCGTGAACGGCCCAAATCGCCAGAAACGCGGGCGACGCAACGAGTCCGCCTACGGCGACGGCCGTCTGCCAATGGGCACCAGACGAGAAGTCGAGCAGATCGAACCGCGGCGCCAGCAGCACCAAGCCAGCCGCGTAGAGCACAACAAGCAGCGTCAAGATCGTGGTCGCTTGTCGCTTGGTCATGGTCGCTCCTCCATGAGTTTTGACCGCGCTGAACCACCGCACCCAAAATCCGGGACTACATTAGTCGCTTTTGCGGCAAATGAGTCAAGATCGGCCTGGCGTAGGCCTCTCCTTTCGCCAGAACCCGGGCGCACGTGCGAAGGCAAGATCATGGCAACCGCAGAGCGCTGCCCTACGATAATAGCAATGGCGTACCTCGATCGACCGTGCGCCGGTGTGTGCCGGCTGATCGCGAACGGCCGTCGTTGCAGCCCGTTCTTCGCAAACTCCGGAGATATTCCATGAGCTGGGTCTTGGCTAGCGGCGGTCGCGTCGTCGAGTGGACCGGTTCTGCACCCCTGGGAAGTGAGGTCTCGATCGGCGAGCCGCTGCCCGGGATTGTCGTGGGGTCAGGTGGACCGCGCGGCGGCCAAGACGAATTTCCAGGCGACGCCGCCGAAATCCTGCTGCTGAGGCAGAACCTCGTCGACCAGGGCAGCCGGTTGCGCGCGGGGGATCCGAGCAAGTTCGACCAGCATTTCAAGGACCACCGGCAGCTTCTCGAAAGAGCGAACGGCAAAGCTTATCCCGTCACGCCGGCCGGCAAGACCGAGTTTTTGCACGATCTGGGGCGCTACGTCGCCGCGCACACATTGCAGCCGGTGGGGTTGGGGACGCTCGCCAAAGGGCAGCCGATTGTCTGCGTGTTCAAAGGCTCGGTCGGCATGGCGCGGCTCACGATGATCATGCGCCCCGGCGGCATCTGGCAGACGCTGATTCGATCCGGGGAAGGCATGGATTTGAAAATCATGTATTTGCTGCGTTTCGACGCCAAGCATCCGTTCGTGTTCTGATCGGCCTTGGCTGGTCCAGATGCTCGTCGGGTGAGATCTTTGCTCTGCGCGGCCCGTTCGGATAATCTGGTAGCAAGGCAGACACCGGCCCTACCCCAAAAACCCACCCCTGGCTGTCGAGACCGCTCGATGCGCCTTCTCCGCAAATCGCTTTTCCAGATGCGTTACCTGTTCAGGCTGGCGCAGCCGATCATGTTGCTCTTTGGTGCGACGGTCCCGGCAGCGACGGATGCCAAGGCGCTCTTCGGTGCCGAGCAACCATCGCCGACCAAACACTTCGACGAGCAGCTTGCGCCGCTCCTGGTCCGCAACTGTCTGGGCTGCCACAACACGTCGGATAAAAAGGGTGGCCTCGATCTGACGCGAGCCGAAGGGTTGACGGCTGGCGGCGATAGCGGCCCCGCCGTTGTGCCGGGAGATGCCGACGCCAGTCTGCTCTGGCAACGCGTTTTGGGCGACGAGATGCCGCCGGAACGCAAGCCGCCCGCCACCGGACCTAAGCTTACGGCCGCAGAAAAGGAACTGCTGAGGAGCTGGATCGCCGACGGTGCCAAGTGGGGCAGCGGCCCGATCGACTGGTTAAAACTGAGCACCCCTAGCCGAGCCGGCGTCGACTGGTGGTCGCTGCAACCGATCGTCGCGCCAAAGACTCCCGACGTGCAGCGGAGCGATGAGATTGTCCAACCGATCGACGCCTTCATTCTGGCCAGGCTTGAATCGCTCGGCTTGCAGCCGTCGCCGCCGGCCGATCGACGCACGCTCTTTCGCCGGCTTTCGTTCGACCTGATCGGCCTCCCGCCGACGCCCGACGAAGTTGAAGCCTTCGTTGCCGACCCGTCGCCCAGAGCCTATGAAGACCTGGTAGATCGGCTGCTGGCTTCGCCTCATTACGGCGAGCGATGGGCGCGTCACTGGCTCGATGTGGTCCGCTATGCGGAGAGCCAAGGTTTTGAACGTGATCGCCTGCGCCCCAATTCCTGGCAATACCGGGATTGGGTCGTCAATGCGACCAACGACGACTTGCCCTACGACGAGTTCATACGCTGGCAGCTCGCCGGCGATGTATTGCACCCAGGCGATCCGCGGGCCCTTATTGCGACCGGATTTCTGGTTGCCGCACCTTGGGACGAAGTCGGCCAATCGCAACAAAGCGAGGCCATGAAGGCGGTCGTCCGTCAGGACGAGTTGGAAGATCTGGTGGGGACGACCTGCCAAACGTTTCTGGGGCTGACGGTCAATTGTGCCCGCTGCCACGACCATAAATTCGACCCCGTATCGCAAACGGATTACTATCGCATTGCCGCGGCGCTCAGCGGAGTACGACACGGCGAGCGCCCCACGTTGTTGCCGGGTGAGCACCCGGACGTTGATCAAATGCGCGCCACGTTGGAGCGAGAGCAGGCCGGTCTGCGGACCCGCTTGGAAGCGATCGACGCCCCGGTGCGACAGCGGTTGCTCGGCGAGCGTCGGCCGCCGGCCCCGCCCCCTGCGCCCATTGCCCGCTGGGAATTCGACGGCGACGCGCACGATGACTTGGGCGCGTTGCACGCTCAGTTGCATGGTGGGGCGAGAATCGAGAACGGCGGGCTGGTGCTTCCCGGCGGCGATGCCTTCGCGACCACGGCGCCCCTCGACCGACCGCTCGTCGCCAAAACGCTCGAAGCCTGGGTGCGGCTTGCCGACCTCGACCAGCGAGGCGGAGGCGTGATTGGCATACAGTCGCCCGACGGGGCGAAGTTCGACGCGATCGTGTATGGCGAACGAGAAGACCGCCGGTGGGTAGCCGGGAGCAATTTCTTCATTCGCACCCAGGACGTCGGCGGCGACGCGGAGACCGAGGCAGCCACCCGGCTCGTCCACGTCGCGGTGGTTTATGCGCCCGACAACTCGATCACGATTTATCGCGACGGCCGTCCCTACGGCCGGTCGTACCAGACGACGCGTTTGGAGCCGTTCAAGCCGGGGGAGGCCCGGATCGTCTTCGGCTTGCGGCACAGCCCGCCGGGCCCTAACAAAATACTCGCCGGTACCATCGACCGCGCCGCACTCTACGATCGGGCCCTCACGCCAGACGAGGTGGCCGCGTCGGCCGGATTGCAGCCCGTCACGGTTTCAGACAACGAAATCTGGGCGGCCATGACCGGGGCAGAACGATCCGAGCGGGGCCGGCTGCTCTTTGAACTCTCTCTCGTCGAAATCAGGCGCCGCTTGCTCGTAGCGGGGCCCGCCTACGCGATCGTTCCGTCGCAGCCGAAACTCACGCACGTGCTGCGCCGCGGCGACACGCGGCAGCCGGCCGATGTGGTGTCGGCGGGCGGGGTGGCGGCAGTTTGCCCAGGCAAAGCCGAATTTGGGCTTTCGCCCGACGCCCCGGAAGCCGAGCGCCGTCTGAAACTGGCTGAGTGGATCGCGGCACCGGACAACTCGCTCACCGCGCGGGTCATTGCCAACCGGCTCTGGCACTATCACTTCGGGGTCGGGCTGGTCGACACGCCCAACGATTTTGGCTTCAACGGCGGCCGGCCTTCTCACGGCGACCTGCTCGACTGGCTGGCCGCCGAGCTTATTCGCCAGAAATGGAGTCTGAAGAAACTGCACCGCACGATCGTGCTCTCGGCCGCCTACCGCCGGTCGGCGTCCTACCAAAGCGACGCCGCGAAGGTCGACGCCGCGAACCGTCTGCTGTGGCGAAAGAGCCCGTTGCGCCTCGAAGCCGAGATTCTTCGCGACGCGATCCTTTCCGTCGCCGGCCAGCTCAATCCGATGATGGGCGGCGCCGGCTATCGGGATTTCCGCACCTTCACGAACAACAGCCAGTTCTACGAGGTCTACGACGCCGAAGGTTTTGCCTATCAACGGCGCAGCCTGTACCGCACCGTGATTCGCTCGGGAACCAGCCCGCTGCTGGATGCGTTCGACTGTCCCGATCCGTCGACCATCGCGCCGTCGCGGGCCGTCACCACCACGCCCCTGCAAGCCTTGTCGCTTTTGAACGACTCGTTCGTGCTGCGAATGGCCGACCGCTTCGCCGAACGACTGAAAGCGGAGGCGGGGGCCGAAGTCGGTGCACAAGTCGAGCGGGCCTATCGGCTCGCGTTGGCCCGCACGCCCAGAGGCGACGAGTTGGCCGCGGCGCAGACGTTTGTGACCGACCACGGTCTGGCGGCCTTCTGCCGGGTTCTGTTCAACAGCAACGAGTTCCTGTACATCGACTGACGGCATGCAAAGCAAGAAACACGACGGACCTTTTCTTCCGCCGACGCGGCGAGAGTTTTTTTCCTGGGTCGGCGCCGGCCTGGGAACCGCGGCGCTAGCCGAATTGTTGGGTCGAGAGAACTCGGCCAAGGCGGCCAGCGTCCCGGGGGAGGCGAACGACCCGCCGCCGCATTTTCCGGCCAAGGCCACGCGCGCGATCCACATCTTTCTGTGCGGCGGACTGAGTCATATCGACTCGTTCGACTATCGGCCCGAACTGACGCGGCTGCACGGGCAACCGCTTCCCAGCGGCGAGAAGCCTGACGTGTTCTTCGGCCAGGTTGGACTGCTGCGCAAGAACGACTGGGAGTTCCACCCGCGCGGCCAGAGCGGCTTGTGGGTTTCCGATTTGTTTCCGCATCTGGCGGGAGTCGCCGACGAATTGACGGTTATTCGATCCATGACGGCCGAAACCTCCAACCACACTCCGGCGACCTTCCAGGCCAACACGGGTTTTCGCCTGAACGGTTTCCCGGTCCTTGGGGCCTGGCTGTCGTATGGGTTGGGAAGCGAGACGGACGAGTTGCCGGCTTATGTCGTGATCCCGGACAACCGCGGCGTGCCGGCGGGCGGCTCGATCAACTGGTCGAACGGCTTTCTGCCGGCCCGGCACCAGGGAGTAACTCTTCGCAGCCGGGGGCCGGCCATCCACAACCTGGCTCCAGCCCGGCCGGTCGACGCCGGGACCGAAGCGGCCAGTCAGCGGCTGCTCGCCGCCATGAACGAACGGCACCTGGCCGACCACGGCGAGAGCGATGCACTGCTTGCCCGCATTCGCAGCTACGACATGGCCGCGCGGATGCAACTGGCAGTGCCCGAGGTATCCGATCTCGATCGCGAGACGGCCGCCACGCACGACCTGTACGGCCTCGGCCATCCGGAAACCAACGACGTCGGCCGGAGTTGTCTGCTCGCACGGCGACTGCTTGAGCGTGGCGTGCGGTTTGTGCAGCTCTTCTCTGGCGGCGCCTTCGGATCGCCGCGCATCAACTGGGACGGCCACGAGGACATGGTGGCGAACCACAGCCAGGAAGCCCTCCGCATCGATCGCCCGCTGGCCGGATTGCTGGCCGACCTGAGGCAGCGCGGCATGTTGGACGACACGCTCGTCATTTTCAGCACCGAGTTCGGCCGCACGCCGTTCACGCAATCGGGCGGCGACACGCTCGGCAAAGGACGCGATCACAACCAATACGGTTTTTCCACCTGGCTTGCCGGCGCCGGCCTGAAGCACGGGCTGGCCTACGGCGCCACCGACGAGTTGGGCCTGCGGGCCGTCGAGAGCCCGGCGACCTGGCATGACTTTCACGCCACGATTTTGCACCTTCTGGGAATCGACCACGAGCGGTTGACGTTCTATCACAACGGCATTCGCCGCCGCCTGACGAACGTGCACGGCGAGCCGATCCACGGGATCCTGGCATAGGTAGCGAGGGTGGGCGGCTGCTCAAAGATGCGGCCTTAGCGCCACACGCCCGCGCATTGCCATTATTGTGAATCGAGCGATTTGATCAGAGACCTCGCCTCTTTCGCCTCTGGCGAATCGGGAGCCAGCTCGATGACTTGTTCCGCGTACTGCCTTGCCTTGTCGGGCTTCCCCTTGGCGAACACGTGCGCCATTTTCAAGAGCGAGGCGGCTTTCTTGGCGCTCTCAGACGAAGGACGCTTGCTCCCGTTTTCCTGCCTGGCCAATTTCTTCGCCGCGGGGCTGAGTGCATCAAGCCGTCCGCGCGCTAGCTCGGCGCCCGGGCTACCCGCGTATTTCTCGATCAGTTGCTCGTAGAGGACGGCCGCTTTGGCTGGTTGCTGCTGCTCTTCGTACACTTTGGCCTGATCGATCAAGGCGGCCTGGGCGAAGAGTTCGCGTGCCGTTGCGGTGTGCCTGGCCGAAGTTTCTTTGACAGCCTTGGCGATTCCCGGCAGCTTCTTGTACAGCCGTGAAACGGCGGCAAGCTCGATCGCCCCGGACAGCGACGTGGTCTCGTCCTCAAGCTTCTTGCCGCCAGACTCGATTTTCTGCCTGGCCTCGTCGGCAAGCTGTTGCACCAGGGCGTCGGCCGCCAACGCGGCTTCGGCATAAGACCCACTGCCGGCAAAGCGCATCACGCCGACAACGGCATCGGCCACGTTACCTTGCTCATGAGCCTTGGCGGCTTTCGCGACTCCGTCGGCGATTTTCTTCAGTTGCGCCTCGTTGAGTTGCTTGCCCGCCTTGGCCAGCGTTTCGGCCAGCAACTGCGGCAGGGCAGGTCCCGGCAACGAACCGCTTGCCGCGTACAGCGATTCGCGATCGGCCCGAACAACGTAGATGATGGGGATGCCGTTACTCTTGCTGGGGAATTGCTGCTCCCATTTCTGCCATTCGTCACGGGTTGTGTCGAGGTGAATTGACACGAACTGTGTCAGCAGGGGCTGCAGGGTGAGGTCGGTTGCGAGCCGCTCCTGCAACGCCACGCAGCCGCTTCACGTGGGGCTGCCGGCGACAGCAAAGATGGGCCGCCCCGTTTTTCTGGCCAGCTCGAGGGCCTGGTCGGCCGACATCGCCGTTTCATCGCCGACGGCGGCAAACGGGCCGGCAAACGTCGCCAGTAGTACAGATACAGACAGAAGAAGAGAGGCAGGATGGCGCGGCATAAAAGGCTCCCGAAGGGCCGCTGAAAGGGGTCCACAACGGATCGGATAGCGAATATGTTACCGCCTATCGGGTTCCCACGCCAATGCCCGAAGCGAACCACGCAAGCCCAAATGGGGACTGCCTGACCTGCAGACCTCGCGTTCAGCTCAGACGGCGGTGACCTTCGGGGGAGCCCACGCCTTCGAGAAGCGGCTCGGCCAGTGTCCCGTCATCCGCCGACGAAGACTCTTCCCGCCTCCAGCCGAGGGCCAGCATCCACGACAAGGTCATGGCCTCGGGCAAAGGGTTGAAGACCGGACACTCCGCGATTCCCATCACGGCGATCAGCACGAGCACGGTGTCGGGAAAAGAGCACGGTCGCCAGATCAGACGGCGGGCGAGGGCAAAGAACATGGCCGCTTCGATGATCGCGCCGACGAGGCCCGTTTCGACCGCCGTGTCCAGGAACTGGTTGTGCGGATGGGTCGCCGGAAAGTCGGCGGCCTCGAGAAACAGATATCGAGAACAGCCGTAGCCGTGCCCCCAGATGGGCGACTGACGGATGTATTCGATGGCGGTCTCCCAGAGGTCGGTGCGTCCGGTGAGCGTGTAAATCTCGTCCAGAGCGCTCTCGCGCGTCAGACCCGTCATCAGGCGCGCCCAGTCGGTGCCGGCGGCCTCACCCGCGAGCACCAGGCCCGCTAAACCCGCGAAGGCCAACGCCAGGGGGCCGGGCGCTTTTCTGACGGCAAGCGAGGCTCCCAACGCGGCGACCATCAAGCAAGAGGTGCGGCTCACCGTGCAGAGCAGCGTCACGCCAAACAGCGCGCCCAAAGCGAAGACGGACGGCCAGCGCCATTTCCAGGTCATTCGGCCCACGAGCAACATACCGAGCGCGAGGGCGCAGTGCGCGCCTAGCCCGTTGGGGTGCATCAATCCGCCGAGGCGCCAACCGGGCGGTTCATGCCCGGGTGTCAAATAGTCCGGCTGGCCAAGCTCAGGTCTGGTGAACTGCGCGATCCAGCAGCCGATCGACAAGAGGACAACCGAGCCGACGATCGTCTTAACGATCGCCTCGCCAGGTATCCGGGCTACGATCGCTGCCGCAAACAGGGCCATCGAAACCATCGCGGCGCAGGCGGTCGAGGCATAAAGGGGTTCGACGGCAAACGGCAGCGTCACGACGGCCCAACCGGCGAACAGGAGCAACCAGACCATGGGAAACCGGCCGAGCGAAGCCAGGGCCCGCGGCAGGTTCAAGACGGCGTAGCCGCCGCACAAGCCGCAGATCGCCAGGCGTAAGGCGGTTTGCCAATCGAGCGAGACCTCGTTCGGGTCGGCAACCCGAAAACTGGCGTCGTTCACGATGATGCAGGCCGCCATCAACGCCAGCCCGACCTGGTTGCCGAGCGACGGCAGCGCCGGGCATGCTGCCCCGGAGTGAGCCGGGGTGCCGCCCGTGTTCGAAGCATCGCCGTGATCGCGCCGGCCGCCAACCGAGAGAGCGGCCGCAAATCGGTCGTCTCGATCGAAGGCGGCGGGGTCGTCAGATGAGGGGCTGGTTGGCATGGCGAAAAACCGGGAAACGGGGCGAAGGCCGCCGCCTGGTGACCGTCGACTTCACGCTGCCAGTGTAATTTCGGGGAAGCGGGGCCACAATCGTTCGCGGCGGCCGACTCGCCCCTGCGTGTCCGATTCGCCAGCTCTCGGAACTCAGAGAAACTCGCCGATCTGCTGGAAGTTGTAGTCGAGCGCCGCTTGCGTCCACTTGCTGTAGTAATCGGTCCCCTCAAGCTGCCGTTTGGCGTTCTGAAGGTACTGCGCGGCCTGGCAGAGCATCGTTACATACGGGATGCCGCGTCGCGGCTGAAAGCCGTCGATCGCAAAATCGTCCGCGGGGTGGACGCAGATGGCGACAATCTTCTGCTCCCTGCATCGGCGGCTGAGCTCACGGCCGTACTCGACCGCTTCCGACACCGTCAGGGTCGTCTCCGGATCGACGACCAGCAACGTCGTATGCCGTCCCGAAGCACCAAACTCCTTAAGCAGATCGACCACGTCGTCCGACGGGCCCGAGGGAAGCAGGGCAAAGAACTCATACCTCACTTTGCCCTCGTCCCGCTCGCGGCGCGCGAAGGGGCAAGGGGGCTTGTTCCCGAAGGCGGACGCGGGCCTCTCGAGCACGCTCCGGAAATACTCTTCCATCCGCACGATCGCCTCTCTCCTGGCGTCCTCGCTCATGTCGCGCCGCATCGTTGAATCCTCTCGTGCGTCAAAAGCGTTGGCTAACGTCACCATTGTACGAACGCAGGCTCCCCCCAAACCGGCCGGCACGGCGAGGCGGAGCGTGCAGCACGTACCCGCGTCCGGTATGGTAACAGACAACCATCAGGCCTCGAAGGAACACCGTGTCACACCACGCAATTTGCATCGCCCTGATCGTTGCGGCGGCCGGCCAAATGTGGACCCTCGGTTTTCCCGCATGCGCAGAAGCCGCCGACCCGGAGCCGAGTGGGCTGACGATCAAGAGCGCTTCGAAGATGTCCGTCGTCGTCACGGCGGAGATTTGGGATAAGCTGCCACGCACCTCCGTGAAAGTAGAGACGCAGGAAGGCGAGACGGCTTATGAGGGAGTAGCGATGGCCGAGCTCTTGAAGCTCGTGGAGGCGCCGCTGGGCAAAGAGCTGCGCGGAAAGGCGCTTGCCAGCTATGTGCTCGTCAAGGCGACCGACGGCTATCGCGTGGTGTTTTCTCTGCCCGAGGTCGACCCCGAATCGACGACACAGATCGTGCTGCTGGCCGACCGTCGCGATGGCAAACCGCTCGATGGTAAAGAAGGTCCCTACCGCATCGTCGTTGAGGCCGAGAAGAAACGTGCCCGCTGGGTCAGGCAGGTGATCGAGATCTCGGTCGAAGCAAGCGACGGCGGCAACTCGGGTTAGCCGTGGCGAGTCAGTCGACGGCGAGCATCACGTTCGACGCCTTGACCACGACGTGGACCTCTTTTCCCGGCGCAAGTCCCAGGTGGTGGACCGACGATTTGGTGACAACCGAAACGATCTCTTCACCGCCGGTGAGCCGCACAACAACTTCCGAATTGACTGCCCCGTCGTTAACTGACACGACGGTGGCCTTGAGGACGTTGCGGGCGCTGATTTTCATAGAGACTCTCCGGAACTCTGTTTTGAACGATCTTAGCCGGCACCTCCGGCCGGCCGAACTAACGGCCAACTTAACTGGTCTCGCTGAAACCGCTCTGTCAACGAGCTTTCGCCTTCGCAAGTTGCGATAGGGCCTCCAGCCGGTAAAACTCTGCGGCCATGGCGTCGGACGCGAGTCCCTGGCCGGATTCGGCGAACGACTTCGCAATTCTCGCCAGTTCGGTCGACCTCTTCAATTGCGCCTCGTAGGCCCCCAGCCGCTGTGCGTCTCCCGATGCGAGGTCGATCTCGGCGTCGAGGATGTGTTGCGACCACAACGCCAGATCCTCGACGTCGATCTGGTCCTCGTTGTTGATCACTCGAACCATCCTCTGCGCGTAGATGTCCGCGGCTAACTTCGCCTTGGCTTTGTCCACCTCCGGTTCTACATCTCCAGGCGCGACGGCTGACCAGGCCGAGCCAACGAGCAACGCCGCTACAACAGCCGCCACGAGCGTTCGATGCCAAATCATAAATCTCTCCCGCATAGAGTGAAGAATCAGTTCAAACCGGGCCTCGGGTTCCAACGGGAAGAAGCCCGAGAGCGTAACGCCTCCGAACAGTTGATTCTGACCCGTTTGATGTGTCGGGAGCAAGCTTAGTGGCCTAGTCTGCCGCCCTTGCCCGCTCACGGACGGCCCCGTTCGGAGGCACGTCGCCTCCCTTTCAGGCGATCCGACACGGCGCGCCTCATCCGTTTTTTTGACCTAGGCTTCATTCGAGAGGCGCGCCTGGCGGCAGTTGCGCTACGCCCACCGCACGGAGACTCAACCCATGTATCCGGCACTACCGCTCGACACCGTGACGGCCACACAGGCGGCCATGACGCTCATCGCCCTGATTACGGTCTGTGTCAACTACTTGCTTTATATCCGCGCCTGAAGCGGGATGATTCAGAGGAGCTCGAAGCGTGTCTCTTAACGCTGAATTTTTGGATATCGCGGGCCGGCACTGGCCCGTGTGGTTCGTCACCCTTGCGCTCGTCGTCGCGGCGGTGATCGACGGTTGGAAGCTGAAAGTGCCCAATTGGCTTACCTTTCCGCTCATTTTGAGCGGGTGGATTTATAGCGGCCTGTTCTTCGGCTGGCCGGGGCTTGGCGACAGCGTGTTGGGCACCGCCGCCGGGCTGGCGATGCTTTTGCCCCTCTACGCAATCGGCGGCATGGGCGCCGGCGACGTGAAATTGCTCGCCGGCGTCGGCGCCTGGGTGGGAGCCATGGTCACCCTTTATTCCTTCTGCCTGTCGGCGGTCATCGGGGGCCTGATCGCGGTGGCGATGGTGGCCTGGAGGCGGGCCTGGGACAAGCATCAATCGCAGTTCTGGATGATCCTGGGTGAAATCGTCACCATTCGTCAGCCCGAGCAGCTCGCGGCCATCGCCGCCGGCCGCAAAAGCTCGATGCTGCTGCTGCCCTACGGCATCCCCATTGCCATCGGCACGATACTTTACTTCGCCTGGTCCGGAATGTTGATCTAGCCCTAAAACTTTGACTTAAACCCAATCCCTCCGATACAGGTGGCATCGGGTAAGAGGGATCGGGGGGTGAAAATTGAGTTGAGGCGGAATCCTGAAATCCCTTTTGGCGCGATTCTTGCGCCGGTGCCGGATCTGCCGGCAATGGCTAAGCTGCGGCGCGTAACGGGACGGCCGGGTTCGATCAAGAGAATCGCCTGCAGGAGCCAATTATGTTACCTGGAACGATGGTGAGGGTTGGTTCCACGGCGCACCGTGAAGGGTTGAGTCGCAACTCGCGGATACACACGAGTCGACCGAGAAAAAGCCACATCCTCTGAAACTGCTAGGGTGAAACATGCGTCCAAAGTCGATCATCCTGCTCACGCTGGCCCTTGGCTGCGGCCTGGTCGCCTCGATCGGCATCAATCAGGTCATGGCCAACCGGCATGCGGCACCCGCCGCCGACACGAGCCAGACCACGCCCATCTTCGTCGCCGCCACCGACATCGGCATCGGCGACCCACTCACCCCGCAGGTGCTGAAGCTGGAGCCGTGGCCGAACGACAAGTTGCCCAGCGGCTCGCTCGGCAAACTGGAAGACGTCGAGGGGCGCCGCTCGCGGTCCAAGTTTTACCCAGGCGAGCCCATCCTGGAGGCCAAGCTCTTACCGAAGGGAGAGAGTGGAGCCAGCGCCATCGACCTGATTCCGAAAGGAATGCGCGTCGTGCCGATCCGCGTTGACGCGGTGACCGGAGCCAGCGGCATGATCTTGCCGGGCGATCGCGTCGATATGCTCGTGCACCTGCCCGAACAGCCGACCAAAGGCCTGCCCCGCGCGATCACGCGCACCTTTCTGCACAATGTCAAGGTCTTTGCCGTCGACGATCTCTACGACCGTCCCGGCACCGAAAGCAACACGCTCGCCGCCAAGACGATCTCCGTGCTGGTGACGCCAGAGCAGGCGGAGCTGGTGGCCCTGGCTTGTCAGCTGGGCACGGTCCAACTCGTGATGCGCAGCGCCACGGACGACGTTGCCGAGCACACGGGCGGCGCCGATCTGCAAAAACTTCTGTTGGGGCACAGCGAGCTTGATACGGACACCGGCGATGGCGAGGAGTTCATGGCTGCCCTCAAGCCCAAAGAGCCGGCCGCACCCGCCGTCACACAACCTGAGCAGCAACCAGAGCCGGAACAGGAGCTGGAACCGGTGGAGGACGTGTTTACGATGGTGATCATCGACGGAAACAAGCCGCGCGAAGAAAAGTTTCGACGTGGCAAGCTGATCACGCCGCCAGCAACCGAGGGGGCACCGGAACCTCAGGTTCCGGCCAGCGGCGACCAACCAACTGAGGACGATGGGCAGGGCTCCACGCAAACGAGCGAGCAAGCCCGCATTTCCCCCGCGCCTCTCAGCCGCAGAATCAACTGAGGCTAACGGTTACACGGACGTTTACCAACCACGCCACGCAGAAACGCCCAGAAAGGTCACGGATGTCCACTTCGACTCTGCTCCCACCTTGCCCCGGTGGGAATTCCGAATACTCGTTGCCGGCAACCTCCGACGGCGGAGCCGCAAGGTTGGGAGCCCGTGCGAAAACTCTTTCCGCTCGCCTCTTGGCAGCCGCCCTGTTTCTTTTGGCAGGCTTCCCCCACGTGCAAGCTGCGGAGAACGACCCGACGCATATCGTCCACCGTGTCGAGAGCTCCAACGAGACACTGGAGATGACGGTCAACACCAGCCGTATCCTGACCATTGGCAAGCCGCTTCCACGCGTGCAGGTCAACAATCCGGAGGTGGCCGAAATCACGGCCCTGTCAGACACCCAGGTCCAGGTCATGGCTAAGAAGCCGGGCGTGACGCAGGTGAATCTGTTCGACGAAGACGACAAGGTCTACTCGGTCGACACGATCGTTTATCCGGACGCCCGCGAGCTGACACTCTTGTTGCGGACCCAGTTTCCCACGGCCGCCTTGAAGGTCGTGCCGACGGCCAACAGCGTGATCATTAGCGGCTATGTCGACGATCCCAGCCAGGTGCAGCGCATCGTCGACATCGCCACCGATTACGCTCCCAAGGTGCTGAACAACATCAAGGTGGGGGGCGTCCAGCAGGTGTTGCTGGAAGTCAAGGTGATGGAGGTTTCGCGGACCAAGCTCCGCAATCTTGGTTTCGACTGGGGCAACATCGGCTCCAGGGGCGATTTCGCCGTCAACGGCGTGAGCGGCTTGCTCAACACGGCCGTCAATCAGTCGAGCGGTTCCTCCACAGGTGCCGCCACGGCCCTGGGAACACTCCAGCCCGGCAATGCACAGAATTTCTCCTTCGGTGTGCTCGGTGCCGGCAACCAGTTCTTCGGTGTGCTGGACATGCTGACGCAGAAGAGCGTCGCCAAGGTTATCGCCGAGCCGAAGCTCGTGACCGTTAGCGGCCGGCCTGCCCAGTTCATGGTGGGTGGCTCGTTTCCGATCATCGTCGCCTCGGCCTTCTATCAGTCGGTGCAATGGAGAAACTACGGTACGCAAGTCGACTTTGTGCCGATCGTTCTGGGCAACGGCGCCATCCGCCTGGAGGTGCGCCCACAGGTGAGCGAGCTCGATCCATCCCGCGGCACGACTGTCAACGGCACGACCGTTCCAGCGATCATCATGCGTCAGGTCGACACAGCGGCCGAACTCCGCGCGGGTCAGACGCTGGCGTTGGCGGGGCTGGTGCAGCAGCGAGTCGAAACGGCGAGCCGCGGTTTGATTGCCGTCAGCGAGTTGCCGCTCCTGGGCATCCCGTTCCGACACATGGGCGACCAATACAATGAAATCGAAACCCTGATCATGGTCACCCCGCACCTCATCGACGGCATGGACGCCTGCCAGGTGCCGCCCGGCGGACCCGGTTACGCCACCGCCGTGCCCGACAACCACGAGCTTTACTGCCGGGGCCACGTGGAGGTCCCGAACATGATGGGCCCCGATCTGCTGGGGCCCTACCCGGACCCGCACGGTGTGTTCCCGCCCTCGTCGGCTGAGGCGTGGGACAACGATTCCCCGGCCAAGAAGCCCGAAGAGTCGCCGCCTTCTGCTCGCCGTCTCTTTCGTCCGCAGGGCGCTGCGCCGTCGCGGCCGACGGCTACGACTCGCAATCGCATCCCGCCTCGGACCATGGAAGCTCAGCAGGCCCCTTCCCGAACCACAGCAACTCCGCGAAACGAGGTCCCCAACCGTCCAGAGCCTCCGAAACTGACATCTGACACGACCGCCAAACCTCGCGCGGCCGGCGTTGTCCGCTTCGACGGTGATGAACAGACGAGCCGCGCCAAACCGACTGTCAAGGCCAGCACGGCGCGACAGAAAAAAGCCCCCGGTTTCATCGGCCCGACCGGTTATGACCTACGTTAGTGGTGGACCATTGTTGGGGCTTTGCCGAGGACAAGGATTTCCTGATGAGCAACGTGCTGCGCTTGGCGATCGTCGACCCGAGCGATCCATCCCGCGAATCGCTGAAGACCATGCTCTTGGGCATGGACAGGATTTGGCTGGAGGCCGAATGCTCGCGATATGAGTTCTTCGCCGACGTCGTCGCGCAGACGCATCCCGATATCGGCATCGTGGCGCTCGATCAGGACGTCGACAAGGCCCTCGACTTGGTCACGCGGCTCAACGAAACGTCTCCCGATTGCAGCATCCTCGTGGTGAGCGGATCGGCCGATGGAAAGCTGATCTTGCGGGCCATGAGGGCCGGCGCCAAGGAATTCCTCAACCAACCGATCCGCCTTCAGGATCTGCTCGATTCGTTGGAGCGGATCGCCGACCGACGATTCGGCAAGGGGGAGGCCAAGGCGCGTGGCAGCACGGTGATCGCGGTCGCGGGGGCGACCGGGGGTGTGGGAGTGACGAGCGTTGCCGTTAACCTTGGTTGCGCTCTGGCGCGTGACCAGAAAAACACGGTCGCCCTGGTCGACCTCGACCTGTGCCTCGGTGACGCCGACGTCTTTCTTGACGCCATCCCCGACTACACCCTCGTTGACGTGGCCCAGAACGTCACCCGGCTGGACTTCACGCTCCTGAAAAGATCGCTCACCAAGCACTCTTCAGGCCTCTTTCTGCTGCCGCGGCCGGTCCAGATGGAAGACGCCTCGCTGGTCTCGCCTGAGGACTTGCAACGGGTGCTGGGATTGCTCAAGGCAACTTTCACCCACCTGGTGCTCGACTTATCGAAGAGTTACAGCGAGCTCGACATGGTGGCCCTGCAGGCCGCCAATCACATCCTGCTCGTCACACAGCTCGACCTGCCGTGCCTGCGCAATGTCGTGCGGCTGATGATGTCGTTCGGTAACATGAAGGGGGTCTCCGACAAGGTCAAAATCCTCGTCAATCGCGTGGGGCTCGACACGGGGAACATCAGCCTCAAAAAGGCCCAGGAGACGATCGGCCGAGAGATCTTCTGGCAGCTTCCTAATGACTACCGCACGATGGTCGAGATGCGCAACAACGGCGTGCCGCTGATCGAGCTGGCGCCCAAGGCCTCGATCACGCAGGCCATCGTCGGTCTGTCTGACAACTTGTCAGGCAACAAAGCGGAAGCGGAAGAGGATGTCACCAAGCCGGGCAAAAGCCGGCTGCTGGGGTTTCTTTCCAAAGGGTCGAAGTCTGGCAAGTAGCCGACGCCCTGTGGTCCGCGTTAGAACGGCGTTGTTCCTCTTGGCCGAGGGACGGAGCCGGACCGAGTCGCCTGGCACGTTCGGTGAGTTGGCTCCGCAACCGGCTTGTCGAGTCGGCAACGGGTGATTCGTTGCTGCAAGGGCAGGGCGGACCGCCTGGGGCGGCCGCGCCGTAATCCATCTTCCTACTCGAGGGCGGCCCGAGGTCGGTTGGTCCGAGATCCTATACTTCTGGCATGACGATTCAGACGATTCCGGCGATCTTCGTCACCGCGGAACATCTGCTCATCGGGCAGGCGCCAACGCGCGGGGCGCGGTTGTTGGAGACGCTCACCGCCCCGGACTCGGAATTCATCCACCTGGACGATGTTCACCTGGCGCGGCGAGAGTCGAAGGCCACTCGTTTGAGAACGCTGCCGCGCATCGTGTTGCGCAAACGCGATCTGCTTTTGGCCGTGCTGGGCGGCGGCAAACATGAATCGCCCGAAACGCGGCGTTTTGCCTTCGTCGACAAGCGGAACTACCCGGCGTTCCTCATCGTGTCCGGCTACGAGATTGAAGGAAGCCTGCAACTCAAGGGGACTGCCGACCCTGCCTTGGCAATCTCCCACGAGTTGAAGAGTTTCGTTCCGATCACGCACGCTACGATCTCGCACGCGGGGGGCAACGGCGAGCCGCTGGCGGCTTCCGTCGTGCTCTGCAACCGGGATCATATCTCGGCCCTGCACATCGCCGAGGCGCCGCGCGACGCAAGTCTGCTGGATACGCGATCGAGCGCCGCCGTCTCGTAGCTTGGCGATTTTAGCGGCCGGGTGTAACGCCCCCCGCCCTCTCCTCCCCTAAGCTTGCCTCGGGAAGAGGTTCTAAAGCCGGATTTGGCGCGGACTCGGGCTGCGCGCGGAACAGATGTTGAAGTCTTCTATACCGGTCGTGCCGGCGTCGTTGATTTGTGGTTGCTCAACTTGCCTGATGCTGGGCTGGGCCTGGTGGTTTGGTCTGAGAGAAGTTCGCGAACCCTCGCCCACCCACGTTCATCCAGCCCCCTCCATGGAGTTGATGGCGTCGGAACGGCTCGCCCACGCCAACTATAGCGTCTTTCGCAACTCCAACAGCAAGATGAACGACGCGACGGACCAACCCCTTGCGCAGGGTGCTGCGCTGCCTTCACTCGAGGCAGCAGGCTGGCTCAATGCAGAACCTGCCCTGGAGACGATCGCCGGGAAAGTGTTGGTCGTTGATGTTTGGGACGGAACTTGTCCGTACTGCGCGCTGATGGCTCCGATGCTCGTCGAACTGAACGAGAAGTACGGTGCTCGAGGGGTCGCCTTTGTCGGCATGACGTCGGCCAATCGCGAGGAAGCGATGTCCTTTGTCGATGCCCAACACCTCCCATGGCCGAACGGCTATGAAGCTGAGGCAACAATCAACGCGCTGGGAGCGAGTGCACCGAGCGTCTTCGTCGTCGATCGGGATGGTCGGGTCGCGTGGAACGACGATCGAGCCAGGTATCGACACCAGGTCGGGTCGCTACGACAGCAGTTGGAAGTGGCCATTGAAGAGGCCCTCGATCGCCCAGAGCCACTCGTTCGCTAGCCCGGATTTATTCACCGGGTCCGCTGGTTCCACGAGGCGGATACCGGTCGGGCTCAAACGTAGACGCGGCGGGCCGCCGCGTCTACGGGCGTGGCTGGTTGTCACCAGGCTTGCACGCGGACTGCGCCGACAGGAACCCGATGCGTAAGCGATAGGTGGCGCCGCGATTCTCGCTTATGATCTTAACCTTCGGGTGAGTGTACGCGGACGGCAGTTCACCAGCCGCGTTACGGCGGCTCGGGGGCCTCGATTTCACCCGCGCACTCCCAATCAAACACGAGCGGTTCTCCTTTCGACGAGTCGACCGTGGCTTGCAACCCCGATGTGTCCGGATCGGCGTAGCGGCGCGGCAAAAGCGGGACCCCTCGCAGCAAAACCGAGAACCTGTTCCTGGCTTGCTCGTCGTCGAGGATTCGTTTGGGCATATGGGTGATGCCCGGTATGTAGCCGTCGGGCCAACCCTCCGGCACTCCCCCCGGCCAAATGTCGCGGACCGCCTCCTCCGCGATATATCGTTGCAACTCGCTCCCCAAGCCGATGGCGGACATCTTCTCCTTGGCGCGCTCTACATCCGGTAGACGGTACTTCGAGATGCCGACAAGGTAGTCACCCGGCACCGCGCCACGTGGCATGTCGTTGGCAGAAAAGTACGTGCTCAACTCATAACGCCCATCCGAGTCCGTCACGCCCCACGCGGGAAGCGCGTCGCGTTGACCGATCGGCATGAACACAACCACGGCTCCCGCCATGATCTTCCCTTCATACATCACGCGGCCTACGACCTCAACGGTGCGCGGAGGAGGCGAGCACCCGGACGCCAGTCCTAAGGACGCTGTGATCGCAGCAATCACCAGCTTGCTGCTGCTGGCAGTCGCACGGAAAACAACAGGTTGGGCAGATATCACGGCTGGGAACAGGTTAAGTGCCTCGGGGCACGCACGTGCTTGTACTAGCTGCCGTCGTGCGCACCCGGGTGGTGGACCTTGTCAGACGCTCGTTTCTCGACGTCGTTGACGGCCAGGGACTCGTGCTGCTTGGCCAGATCGCTGCGCCCGATTCCCTGATAATACTTTGCCAACTCCGCGTGGGCACGAGGGTGGGTAGGATCCCACCGCAAGGCCGCCAGCATCATTGCGGCCGAAGCTTTTGGGCTGCCAAGCTTAGCCAGGGCCATTCCGGCCGCATAACGAAGATCGGCGTCGGCCGGTTGACTGAGGATCTGCACTTCCACGTCCGCCAACTGCTGGCGAGCCTTTTCGATCTCTTTCGAGCGTTGCGTGTGTTCTTCCGCTTCCTTCCGCCGCCCCACCTTTACCAGGCACATTCCCAGAGCATATTCTGCCCGTTCATCGTACGGGTTGAGCTCCAGCGACTCCGTGAGCATCGGAATAGCGTCCTCGAAAGCGCGATCTTGGTAGGCAACTTGTCCCAATTCCGCCAGCACGTGGGCCCGCTGATCGCTCGAAAGTCGCTTTGTCAGCAGATCCTCCAGTATCTTCCTGGCCTCGCCGAGCTCTCCCCGATGTTGATAGCAGCCCGCAATTCCAAGCGGCGGCGACAGATCGCCCGGCCAATGCTCCCGACACCAGCGATATTCCGCCATCGCCTTATCGACGTCGTGCTTGTCCAGCAGAATATGGGCCGATCCCAAATGCGCCGGGTAGTTATCAGGATCGAGCGCGAGAATTTGCTTGTACTGCTCCATCTGGGCGTCATGCAGGCGCGTGACGCCGAAAATCTCCGCCCGCAATAGCTTGGGACGAATGCGCTCCGGTCGCCAGCGGACCCAATAGTCGAGAACCACATCGGCCTCGTTGAGCCGGTATTCGGATAGATATCCGATCGCCAGCGACTCGTAGGTTTCCTCAGCAACATCATCGGGCATGGCTAACCCGATTGTCTGCTTGAGTTCTGCCTCCGCTCGGTGATCGCCGGCTTGGAACGCCAGCAGCGTCAGTTGAAAGCGAATGTCCTTACCCGGCCAACCGAGTTCGGCTGCGCGGTTCAGGTGCGGGCGAACATCGTCCAGGTGCCCGGCCTTCCGATTGGCTACGCCCAGAAGATACTCGGCCTCGGCCGAGTCGGGCCGCAACGCCACGGCGGCGTTCAGTTCGTTTACCGCGTTGTCGGCGACGAACTGCTCAAACGCAATCCGCGCCGTTCGCATGTGGCGGCGAAACTGATATTCCCGCAAAAGCCGTGGCCCGAACACGGCGCCCACAAACACGGTGCCGACGAGCAACAACGCTAAGCAGGCGAAGATAGCCTTCGCCCGTAGCGGACGAACGAAGAAGCGACCCAAAAACAGCGGCCGGTGCATGGCGACGTTAACCTGATTAGGGGAGCGACGTGGCGGTGCCGCCAGATCGCTCCCCTTTCATGGCAGGGCCTATTCGGTCAGGTCGAAGTCAGCAGGTGCAGCGCCATTCGGCCCGACCGTCGAGGTGAACCCGGACTCGTCGGGGTTGGCATACCGCTCCGGAATCGCCGATTTCTGGGCAGGCCCACCCTCCGCGGTGGGCGCGCCGCCCATCTTCTGCATCTGTTCCGGAGTCATCGTTTTCATCTTTGCCTCAAGCTCGGCTGGGCTCAGGCCTTCCAGGCCCGACCCCATACCGCCGCCCGAAGCGGGTCGCTTCACGACCGTCACCTTGTACTTGCCCTGCGGCACCCCTTCGACGACGTCGTGGCCCACAACTGTGGACAGAGTATAGGACCCGTCCGCCTGTGTTACGCCCGATGCCGCGTTCACGTTCACGGCTCTCGGATCGGAGCCAACAGTCTCCGCCAAAAAGGACACCGTGGCACCCTCGAGCGGTGCTTGCTTGAACGTCACCTTCCCGTGAACGGGAACCGTCTTTATCGAAGCGCTCTGCGTGCAGCCGGCTGCCGCCGCCAGCAAGACAGAGCTTGCAAGCAAACAAAAATAACCCTTGCTCATGGGACACTCCCACCTAAAAGAACAGGTCGTACACTTGTCACACGTAGAGGCAGACGTCCACCCAACCGTGATAGGACGTCTGCCCCTGACGGCCTGGACTAGATCAGCCTTAGTTGCTCACACCGTAATCTGCTGAGCTTACAGTGTTGCCGTCTCGGCGGTCTCCAAGGCGCTGATAGGTGTCGTAGTTGATCGTCTCAGGCAAGAAATGCACCGAGCCGTCCACCATCACAAACTGAGCGCCACCCGGATGCTTCGACTTGAAACCAGAGCCGAGCTGCTGGGAGGAGTTGATGTAGTTGCCCATGTAGCCGAGGTTCATCATCTTGACCCAGCCAGGCTCGTTGTAGCAGGTGGGCAGATTGATCGGCACCGCGGTCGAACCCATGTTGTAGCTGTTTGCGCCCCAGTGCGTGTCCAAGTCGTTGTTGTTGGTGTCGCAATAAGGACGGTGCTCGCCGAAGGCGATCACGTTACTGGTGCCGTCGGTGATGTCCTGGAAGCGAGCCGACCAGAAGACCGTCGCGAAAACGCCGGAGTTATTCTGGGCCGCATCCGCGTCGTTGTAACCCCACCCCTCCTGCCGGCCGCCCGTGCCGAACCAACTCCCCTGAGGAACCATCGACGCTTGCCAGCTTCCGGCCGGAATGTACGGCAGATACGGAGATGGGCCAACGAGGTTCGTGATCGGGGGTCCGTCAAGCGCGTTGGCTCCAAGCGACGGTGCGTAGTTGCTTAGAGTGCGATTGCCCTGGGTCAGACCGCTGCTATTTCCCCAACCCAAGGTTCCCGGCGCGTTCGCGTCGCTGGGGCAGACCAAGCTCTTGATGATGGTCACCGACATCCGGTATGGCAGGCCGCCAGCCGGGTAAGGCGCCTTCGACACCTGGTCGGCGACGTTCGAAACAACCCCGTCAAAACCGGTATTTTGATTGTTGCCGCCCGACCCCTGGGCTCGCATGTCCAACTGGTTATAGACGGCCTGCTGCTCCATAAACGGCAACAGCTTGAGGACGGACGTGCCGCGAGCCGGCTGAGGAGGCGCACCACCCACGGGGTTGCCGGTGCCGCAGCACCAGTCGCCGTAACCCATAGGCAGGCGGCCGTTCACGTCGTTGTAATTGTTGAGAGCCAAGCCCAACTGCTTCAGGTTGTTCGTGCACGTGGAGCGGCGGGCAGCCTCGCGAGCAGCCTGAATAGCAGGCAAAAGCAAGGCGATCAATACGCCAATAATGGCGATGACGACCAGCAACTCAACTAGAGTGAACGCTGGCCTCGGAAGAGGATGACGGGGACGCACAAGCACCTCCAGAAAAGAAAGAAAACCCCTGTAAAAAAGGCCCCAAAACAAAAATCAACGAGACGCTTTGCCGCTTCGGCATGGCCGCAAACGGCATAGGATCAAGATCGTAAAAAATACCGCCTTCCGGCGATTAGAAACCAGAACTTTGGAAATGCCCAACAGGCGATGACAGGTCTGCCTCGCCCACCGCTTATAAAGTCTTCTCTAGACCCCCCGCAAGGCCAGAGTATATCACAAGGCAGGGCCTTGTCAACAATTAGGGGTAATTTTGGTAGTGCTCTAAAGTTGTGTCCCTGGTTTCACGGCGTCAACGTCGGGTGGGCGCCTGGGCGAGAACAGCCAATCGAGAAAGACGGCGAACAGGCCGTTGATAGGGGCAGCGCACCAGACCGGCCACAAAGTCTCTGAACCCCGCGACGATATATCAAGGTTGTCCAAATATGCGTATATCTCGTAGCTCGAATGGAACGCGAAAATCACGAGCACTAGAGCGGTCCCAATCCAGAAGGCCCGCAGCTTGCCGTTCGTCCGCATGGCTCCAACGACCGCAGCCGTGGCGTAAAGCAAGGTCAAGCAACTTGACGGAAGGGACCGCGTACTCCAGGTGGCTTCGTAACGGACTGCCGCGATTCCTGCCGCAACGGCAGTCGTAGCCAGGAGCAGACAACGAATCGAGAATTGGAAGCGGCCGGCCATTCTGCCAGTCTAGCCGGGCCACATACCGTCAGCAAAACGCTCCCTGCCTAGCCGGATAAGACCACCTCAAACAACTCGTCAAACGTCCAAATGTGGTCGGTCACGTTGGCCATCATGGCGGCGGTCGGCCGACGCTTCCCCGTCTTGCCCGGTTTTCGCGTCCTCCAAATGAAATTGTAGTAGGCGGCAAACATCGCGAAAGCCGCCTCCAAATTGCGGAGCTTTTTCGAGAAACAGTAGGTGAGTCGGTTCAACCGTCTGAGGAATAGCCTTTGGGTTCCGTTGAGCCGTTCAACATGCGACGTAGTTATGATGCTGGCATCCTCCGGCGCTATCCCACGGCGTGGGGTCCGCTTCACGCCTATCATTTCCGACGGTTCGTAGACGATCCGAGCATTGCGGAACGTCTTGATTATCGTGCCCCAACGGGAATACGGCCCAAATGCAAGGTCGATCGCTTCGCCGTAGGCCACAAACGCGTCGGTTGAGAAGCGAATCAATCGCTTGAACGCGCCCGGTCGGTAGGCGTGGTCATCCGAGGCGTGCGGCTTTGGCCAGACGAGACGGCTGGCAATATCAAGCATGAATCGCCGCGCTGAGTCGCCGGTTCGCTTGCCGATGTAGAACGTGAGCAGCAGCTTGGTTCGCTCGTCAACCGCCGTCCAGATGTAAATGTCGCCAAGGTCGTGGCACCGGACTCGTTCCTCCAGGGTTAATCGAGCCTGCTTTTTTCGGATGTAGCTCCACTGTTCGTCGCACTCAAGGTGCTCAAGCGTAAGGCCCCGCAGGCGTTCGTCCAGGAAGCGCTGGCAGGCTTCCCCGAAGTGAACCAGAAGCTTCAGGATCGTGCCTTGGTGAAGTCCGGTAATCCGGGACGCACCACGAATCGATGATCCCTCGCAGAGCAGGCGCAAGACAAGCTTGGCGTCCCCCACCGGGACGGTCATCTTTCCAAGCGGCTTCGGTTGAGCCTCAATCCAAGTCTTGCCGCAAGTCAGGCATTGCCATCGTTGGTTTCCCTTGCGGTCGAATCCCTTCCGCTTTTTGCTCGCGTGGGCACAAGCGATCATCATAGCGCCGTTTCCCCAGTTGGGGCCGGTCGCTAAAATTGGTCTGCTACGACGATCAGGCGACCAGCCTGGTTGTTTGCCCCAACGTCGCCTTGCAGGGTGGCGTTGGGGTTTTGTTTTTGACGTTATTATTTATACCCATAATAAATCATGCTGACAAGGCTCAAGAATGACCTTGACCCCATAATTTTTATGGGTATCTTTAGTTGCCATGCGAGGTCGACCCAAAAAGGCCGCCGAAGACTGCAAAACGGCGAGCATGAAAATCCCGCTCGCCGGAAGCGAGAAGGACATGATCGAGAAGGCTGCGCATGCCAGCGCGTCACGACCTGTCACTTGGGCTAGGGAGATATTGCTAGCAGAGTCCAAGCGCGTGCTAGAAAACAAGACTCGACGCCGAAAGACCTGACCGATGACGAAGACTCAAATCGGGTCCGCCCTTGATCCAGGCATTGCAGAGGCCGTGAACGCTTTACGTCAGGCTGGCGTTGAGACATTTGAATCATGTCAAGGCGGCGTCGGCCATGCTTTTCCTGAGCCGACAGTTCGATTTCAAGGGGATAGGTCGGAAGGCTTTCGGGCGCTTGCCGTTGCGATTCGAGCAAGGTTGCCCGTGCTGGATCTCAGGCGTGTTTGGCCAATCCACGACGGAGAACCAACCGGCCCCTGGTGGGAACTGACGTTTGTTCCCACGCAGGGGCAACCGGAAGGTCACTAATAAGGCACTACTGGCCAGCAGCGTCTAATCGCTGGCAATGGGTGCACAGGGGTTTACCACCGGTCCCCGAGCGCAGGTTTTCGCGCTCGATGTTATTGCCTTCCGTGCACTTCGTGTTGTCGTGATGCACGGTCTGTTTGGTTGAGTGCCAAGGGGAAATTCTAGGCATGAAATCACCTAAATTGGTTAGTGGTATGGTCGTCACCGTATTGACGACGACCTCAAGTGTCGAATAAAGTGGGAAAAAGCAATGCGGCACCGGTAGCGCAAACGCCCACCGGCGCCTAGTTAGTTTTAGTCAGTGCCGCTGCGGTTGGTTTGCCGCCTCGTAGCGAGCACGTCAGCGTTCAGGTGGGAAACCGGTCTCGCGTCTCTGCAAAGACGCGAGCCGGCCCCCCTTGGTCATGGCTGCCTATTCAGCCGCGATTTATACGCATCCTACCGGCTCCCTCCAGGGTTGCTGTATTCCCCAATGCCGGTCCTTCTGCCGGCTTGGCCTCTTCCCCATTCAGTCATCATCATCTGGCAAGAGCACCATTGCTTCTGCGGCCCGATCGGCCGCATAGTGCGCTCGCTTACCAATCCGCCGGCTGCGGATGCGGCTATTCAAACTGGGCGAGCCGAGCACGCCGCGAACCTGCTTTTCCGTAAGTTCAGTTATGTCAACGATTTCTGAAACAGTTCTCGGTCTCAATGAGATTGCGGCGAGCACGCGATCAACGTTTGAACCGCTGTCCAATCTGACTTCTGTGATTCCTTCGTTTTCATCAACTTCATCATCAACTTCATTTTCATCATCAATTTCAACTACAGGTTCTCCGTTATGAACATGAGCTGAATTTACGGCTCCATTCTGCGCCGAATTTAATCCAGGAATTTGAGGAGCCGCAAAGCTGGCAATTAAATCATCAATTGCTTTGTGGCCAGCTTTATGTCTTTGATCCACCATTTTTCGCAAGCGGGCGACGATTGTTTCAAATTCGTCCATATATTTTATTCCACCATATTTCAGTGAAAATAAATGGGCACTCTTGACTAAACGTAGCGCACGTGTTGTTATTTAGAAAAGGGACGGCCTGCGTTGCGATCCAAGCCCGAACTGCGGCAGAAGGGATTCGGACCCTTAACTCCCGGTTTAGTAGACCGGCACTCTATCCAATTGAGTTACTGCCGCTTTCGCTTCCGGACGAGGAAGGCAACACAGGCACAGTCCCGATTCTTTCGTGTCGAAGTAGGTGAGCCGCCGGTGGGGTACGCTCCCACGTCTCCCCGGTGCAAACGGGGTGTCCTAGGCAACTAGACGATGACGGCCACCTGCTCAGCTAGCTGTGCTGGGGCCGCATCCGACCGAACGGGTGCGGCCCCACAGTCAGCCATCTCCTAGGGTAACGATTTTTCCTCGCGCGCCTAGCCATCGAATGGAAAAATTTTCCATCTTTCGGCAGCCTGCGATCAGTCTCCAAGGCGTGAGGCACTATCGCCGGAAAAAAATCGGGCGACCCGAGCGACGAGTCTCCAACATGGGGCGGAGACCGGGACGGTCAAGCTGGGGGCGTTGCCAGTTCAGAATGGGCGGCAGGCACGGCGGACGCGCATCAGGGACACACCTTTAGCCCACTACCGTAATTTTGGATTTCTGGACAAGATACGCACCGCTTTGCCCACCCTCATTCACCCCCCCTCCCGAAGCTGCGTATTGGCGCCCGATAGGACGGCAAGATCGACCTAAACATCCCAATTTTACAGGATTTCCTCTCATTTCCTGGTATCGCTGGGGGTCGTGACTGGCAGCGACAGAGGGGGCCGGTTGATCGAGTCCAACAATTCTGCGGCTCGACGCCAATTGGCGGCCGTCTCGGGCATGTCGAGTCGCTCGGCCAAAAAAGCGATCCGGTGACGCAGGTTCGCGTTCGCCAGGTCGGAATTGACCTGCACGAGAAGATCCTCAAGTTCATTGTTCATCTGGCGGAGTTCGTCCAGGACGGGCAATTGCTCGTCGGCCAACTTCTCTTCTCCCGCCAGGCGGCACGCCTCGACGAGTCGGAGGCGCAGCTCGTAGTCGTGCGGTTTCTTCGCGACCGCCTTCGACAAACGCTCAACCGCCTGCGCGGGCTGCAACTTGGCCAGCAACCCGAGCGATTCAACGTGTTCAGGGTCTTGCATCAGGGCCCGTTCGACGCATTCCTGCGCGTTGCCTGGGCGCCCCATTTCTACATAGCACTCGGCCTTCACGGCCAGCGAATCGGCAGTCTCCGGGCACTCGCGGAGCACCTGCAGCGCGGCGTCGTACTCAAGTTTCGCGAACTCGCACCGCGCCAACTCAAGCCGTATCTCATTGGCGTCCGGCTTTCCCGCCTCGCCCGTTGACGGCTGTCTCGACAACGCCTCCCGGTAGGCCGCGGCAGCCCGGCCAAAATCAAAATGTTCCTTGTAGATAAGGCCGATCAGGCTCCAGATCCCGGCGTTTGACGCTTCGTGGTTGCCAACCCACTCCAAGTGTTCCAAGGCCAGCGACGAAGCCCCAATGTCGTAGAGCGCGCTGCCTAACCAGCGATGCGCTTCGATTTCGTTGGGATCTTCCCGGAGGGCTTTGTGCAGCACATCGACTGCCTCGCTGTAGCGTCCACCGAGATAATACATCCTCCCCATCAAGGACAAAGTCAAAGCGAGGTCCTGTTCATCATCGAGCGCGTCCTTCAAATCGGCCCACACGCCGATAAGGTCGTCGGGGCCCTTGGGACTCTGCAGCCCGAGCCAGCCCCGCAGCAGCGATGCCTGAGATCGAAAGTCCTGGCGGCCCTCGATCGAGAGCAGATGGTACCTGACCTTCTCCGGCTCGTTTGCCCGTACACCCGCCAGGCCCTTCTGAAACTGCCTCGCGGGATCGGCGGCGCGCACGAACAGACCGCCGACCAGCAAAAACGCCAGCGCCGCCACCAAGAGCCGAATGCTTCTGCGCACGCTTCCTCTCCAAAATGCCCGAACGGCAAAATAGCCTAATTCTCATATTTAACGACACAGGTAGCGACGATGCAACGGCGGGGGTAAGCTGGAAATTGGCTCCCGGCGAGCATTCGCCAGGCTGGAGAAGGAAGGTGGCTGACAACCGAGGCGTTCGTCCTGCGATGAGAGTTGCGCGTGGTGCCAACCTTCTTTCAGCTTGCGTGTCGGTGGCTGGCGTGGCCTTGCTCGGCTACTTGCTCGGCGCCGCGGCCATGTTCTTTCAGCTTCCCCCATCTGCGTGGCTGGCCAACGCGTTTGCCGGGGCCCGCGTCTGGAGCGAGCCCGAACACAAGCCGCTGACGCCCCTGATCGCCGACAAAGGTGCGCGGAGCGGAACTCCCGTCGACCGTCCGGAGCGCACGTGTGACGGCTTTACGCTTTATACTTGTTCCTCATCGGAACATCTGAGCACCCAGGCGTCGCTGATTAACATGCGGCGCGACGTGGTTCACCAGTGGGCGATTTCGTTCAGCCGCATCTGGCCCAACCCCGAGCACCTCGACTTCCGGCCGAACGACCTGGGAGTCGGCTTCTTCGACTGCTACTTGTATCCCAACGGCGACCTGCTGGCGGTGCTTCACGTTATGAACCGTTCCGGGTGCGGCCTCGCCAAGCTCGACAAAGACTCGAATCTGCTTTGGGCCTACCCGGCGAACATGCACCACGCCGTTGATGTTGGCGAGGACGGAACCATCTACGCGCTTCGGCAGGAAATCGCCGACGAACTGCCGCCAGGACTGGAAGGAATCGACACCCCCTGCTCCATCGATTACCTTGTCGCCTTTTCACCCGACGGCGAACCCCTGTCGAAGCCGATTTCGATTCTGTCGGCGCTGAAGAATTCCCCCTATGCGGCGCTTCTTTCGACACTCCACAGGCCGCCCAGGCGGCCGCCGCAAAGGCCAGGTTCGACGGCGCCGCACGTCGAATACGCCTTCCAGCAGGAGCGGGATCCTCTGCACACGAACTGCGTCAGGGTGCTCCGCTCCGACATGGCGGCGAAGTTCCCCAACTTCAAAGCCGGCCACATCCTGGTCTCGGTGCGCACCCTGAGCATCATCGCCATGCTCGACCCCGACAGCGGCGCGGTGGAGTGGGCGGCTCGAGGCGCTTGGCAAGCCCAGCACGATCCACAGTTTCTCGAGAACGGCCATCTGCTCATCTTCGATAATCTCGGTTCGCCGCTCGGGTCGCGTGTGCTGGAGTACGATCCCCAAACACAGGCGTTTCCCTGGTCTTATTCGGGCGAAGGCCGGTTGGCGTTCTATACGAGCGAACGAGGCATGTGCCAGCGGCTGCCCAACGGCAACACGTTCATCGTCAGCTCCGAAGATGGCGAGATGCTGGAGGTGACGGCTGACAAGGAAGTAGTTTGGTCCTGCGCGCTGGATGGTTTTATCATGTGCGGCAGGCGCTACGCTCCGGAACAACTTCCGTTTCTCGCCGGGGATGAACGTCCACGGCCGTGAAGATCGGCCCTAAGATCGGCTGGCGCCAGCCGCGAACCGCGCACGGGGGGCCGGCTGGCGACGGGAACGTGCTACGGCCCGCGAGACTCAGGCTCAACGATGTCGTTTGTACAGTCCGTCTTCGGGGAAGGGATGGTCTGCATCTCTCCGCTCGGCCAGCGGATTTCCAGCCGATCGACCTTCGTCTGGTTGCCGAGACCAAAGTGCAACGTCTTGGAAGCCTGCGACAAATAGCCGCCCGTGCTGTGCACCTGGCGAACCATCACCCGGTCGCCGATATAAATCCGGGCGACGGCGCCGACCGCATCGCGATTGCTGCGCGTGCCGCGCAGGCGGAAGGCGACGTAATGCCGGTCGGCAAACTCGTTTTTGAAGTAATACGGCTGGTCGCCAAAGTTGTTGACCATAATGTCGAGCTTGCCATCGCGGTCGAAGTCGGCCGCCGCGGCACAGCGCGAGCTGCGCGGAGCGTCGCGGCCATCGATTTTTTCCTTCAGCAGCCGGCCCTCGCGGGGCGGCTCGATACCGGCTTCGGTCGCGCGGTCTGTGAACGTCCCGTCGCCGTTGTTGAGCATCAGGCTGTTCGGCCAATAAAAGTAGGGGAAGCCCATGCCCGAGGGAAGGAACGCGTCTTCGTAGCCGTCGTTGTCGAAATCGCCGACGCAGATGCCCCACGGCCAGAACGTTTCCATGCCGGCCGCATCCGAAACCTCGGTAAATTTGCCCGATCCGTCATTGCGAAACAGGCTGTTGCCAAACAGGAACATGTCGAACGTAAGACCAAGCTCGTCGCGAAAGCGTGATTCCAACGTCCGCATGTAGCGCCGCTGGGGCGAATCGGGTGCCCCGTCGGGTCCGGCGATGCTGTGGAATTTCTCCTTGACCCGCACGAGATCCACGTCGTCGAATCCGAGCCACATGTCCGAGTGCATGTCGGTGATGAACAAATCGAGGTGCCCATCGTTGTTGAAATCGAACGCCTTAGATCCGATGGCCCCCAACGAGGTCTTGCCGAGCGTCTCGCGCGTGACGTCCTCAAAATGCCCCTTTCCGTCGTTGTGGTAGAGTTGGCTGGTGCCGAACATATTCGTCACGAGCAAGTCGATCGCCCCGTCTTCGTCGAAGTCGAAGACCGCGACATCGCCGCTCCAACCTTTCCCGGTTAGTCCGGCTTCGTCGGTCACGTTGGTGAACGTGCCGTCGCGGTTGTTGCGGTAGAGGACGTTGAACTCCCGGTCTTCAAGGTTGAAGACGTGCGTCCAGATCAGGCCCGCCCCCGGAAAGTATTGGGCCGTCTCGTCGTACTCGTCCTTGGTCCAGCGGGCGGAGTTGGTGACGAACAGATCCAGGTAGCCGTCGTTATCGTAGTCGAAAAAGGCCGGGGTTTGCGAATGGGCCACCAGCACCACGCCAGCCCGCTCGGTCACGTCCAGGAAATGGCCCCCTCCCTGATTCTCAAACAGCACGTTGCCTCCGCGCGTGCTCGTAACGTAGAGATCCTGGTCTCCGTCGTTGTCGTAGTCGGCGAAGGCGGCCCCCACGCAGATCCGGTCGGTCAGGGCCAGCGCGCCGGCCTCGCTCGTGGCGTTCTCAAACGTTCCGTCCCCTCGATTGCGATACAGCCCGTTGCGGCCGAGCTGTTTGAGAAACAGAACGTCGTCGTCCCCGTCGCCGTCGTAGTCTGCCACCGCCACGCCGCAGCCGTGATCGTACAAGTTCACGTTACGTCTCTCGGCCGGCTGTTGCTCCATGCGAAAGTCGATGCCGCTAGTGGGCAAGACGTCACGGAAGCCTGGGTGGGAGGCGGGTGAGCCGTGGTCCCAGGGACGACGGCCGACCACAAACGCGACGGCCAGCAACAAGATGACCGGCAGGTAAAGGGCAAGCGCACTAAGAGGCGTAGAAGGTCTGTGGTTCAATGTCGTAGCGCCGGGAATGGACGGGCAACGAAACTGCACCCGTGCCTTGTTCGATTGCCGCCGTCGGTGGTTCTATTCTAGGCCAACGGGCTTCACGATTCCAACTGCTCCGCTCGGTGGCCTCGGTGGCTGGAAGGCTGCCGACCTGAATCGCGACTGGCCGACGAATTTGCTCGTCTCACTGCGGCGGATCTATCTAGATGTCATCTTTTCCGCGGTAGACGATCGGCTCAACTTCACCCGTCAAATCGAAATCGATGATCTGGGGTTCATCGGAGCGCTCGATGATGGACTGGAAACCCGATGTCGCGGGATCGGCGTAGCGCAGGGGCAGCATGGGAATGCCACGCTGTAAGCGAGTGAACTTTTGCAACGCCTCTTGGTCCTCGCGCAGCCGCACGGGCACATCCATAATTCCTGGTACATAGTCGAGGGGCCAGTCCTGCGGAATGCCGTTGGGCCACAAGTCTCGCAACGCCTGATCGCGGATATATTGCTGCACGTCGCCCCCTTCGGCCGCGATCGAGGCCATTTTGCGCATGATCGGCGTAGAGTTGATTGTCTGGAACTTCTCGATGTAGATCTGATATTCGCCAGGGATCGCCCCCTCGGCTATGTCGAGATGGGAAAAATACGTCGCGAGGCGATAACGCCCTGCGGCATCGGTGACGCCCCACGCCGGGAGCTCATCACGATAGGGGCTCAAGAAGACGACCTTCGCGTTCTCGACCGGGGCGCCGTTATGAAGAACTTTCCCCTCCACCTTGACGGTACGCGGCGGGGGGGAACAGCCCGCCAACACAAGGCAAGCTGCGCCGAGCAGATAGAGGCCGGAACGCGTCGAGAACGCCGACTTACGACAAGCCGAGGTTCTAGTAAAACCTGTCATGCAAACAGACTCGCACAAAACGACACGCGGTCAGACATCAACGAAGGGAATCGTCCATTTTCTGCTCTTCCCTCGGGGCCGAGACGGATAAGGCTAGGTCCCGGGATGAACAAAAGGGGCGACGGTCGGGTGCGATATCTGCCCTTCGGCGGCGAATGGCGCACTGCTCGCTTCCGATTCGTTCCCCAACGCCAGCCGGTGCTTTTGGACAAGGTCGTCGCGGCCGATATCCTCATAGTATTCAGCTAGCGCGGCGTGCGCGCCTTGGTGGCCTGGATCCCAACGCAACACAGAGAGCATCATCGCGGCGGCGGGTTTCGTGTGCCCAAGCTTTCGCAGAACGTCGCCAATCTCGAACCGTAAGTCGGCATCATCGGGATGGGTCAGCAACTCTAACTCAAGATCGGATCGGCGTTGCTGCAGCTTGTCGATCTCTGCCGATCGCTGTGAGTATCGCTTTCCATCTTCTTGCTGGCCCGTCTTCGCAAGACAGACTCCGAGCATGTAGTGCAACCGAGAATTGTGAACATCGATCTCGACGGCCTCGGATAGCAGCTTGATCGCCAAGGGAAGGTCTCGCTGTTGCTGGGCGATTTCTGCGGCGTGGGCCAGAGCGCTGGCCCGCTCGCTCGGCGGCAGTCGCTGGCGCAGCATCTCGTCCAAAATCTGTTTTGCCTCGGCGAGCTTCCCCTCGTGTTGCAAGCAGGCAGCGATGCCAAGGCTCGCCACAGGGTCGGTAGCCCATTGCTCGTGACAAAACCGGTAATGCACCAGTGCCTTCTCCGTGTCGTGGTTGCCCATCAACACATAAGCCAAGCCGAGGTGAGCGGAGTAGTTCTGCGGATCGACCGACAGAATCTTCTCATATTGCTCCCTTTGTCGGGCCGACTGACCGATAATCTCGAAAATCTCAGCCCGCAGCAATCTGGGGCGAATACATTCGGGCCGCCAGTCGCACCAGTACTTGAGTACCAGGTCGGCATCGCTCACACGGTACTCGGCCAAATACCCCAGCGCGAGTGACTCATAGATCTGCTCCGCTGCCGCGTCGTCGAGGTTGCGGTGAAACATCTGCTGCAATTCGGCTTCGGCGTCGCGGTCGCCAGCCTGAAAGGCAAGCAGGGTCAACTGGAAGCGGACCTCCTTTTTGGGCCATCCCAGCCGGGCTGCGTTCTCCAGGTGCGAGCGGACGTTGTCAATCCGCCCGGCCTTGCGATAAGCCACTCCCAGCAGATACTGGATTTCCGCCGACTGAGGCGCAAGCTGCTCCGCAGCACGCAATTCGATTACGGCGTTGTCAGCGACAAACCGCGCGAAAGCCGAGCGGGCAGTGCGCATGTGGAAAAAGAGCTTTGTCTGGCGCCAAGCCCAGGGACTGGCGGCCAGGCCGGCGGCGAGCAGACAGACAAGCAGCCAACCTCGCCACTTGCGCGGTTTCAGCGACTTGGCCAGATTGTTGACAGAACCCATCCCTTCCCCCCACGGCCCGTTGCGGTGACGACTTTTCTTGCCGAGGTTAGTCCTTCAACTCGAAGTTGAATTCTTGGGGTCCGCCGTCCTTCACCTCCGCTGTCAGGTCCGTCTGATTGGCAAGGCTATAGCGATCGGGGATCTGTGACTTGCCAGCCAACTCAAGCGCTGCCGCGCTGGCGCTGCTCCCGCCCCCCATGGGGATGCCGCCCCCTTGGCCGCCCATCTTGCGCATTTCTTCCGGCGACATCGTTTTTAACTTTTCCCCCATTTGTGCGGGGTCGATGTTTCCCATCGCGGCGCCCGGCCCCGTTGCCCCCGCGCGCTTCGTCACGATGACCTTGTAGGAGCCCGGCACCGCGCCGTCGACCGGCTTTGCCGGCGTCTGAAAGCTGACCAGCTTGTACATGCCCGTGGCGTCGGTCACACCGCTCGCCGGGACGAAATTGGCTCCCTCGCTTTGCTCTTTGACGAAAGCGACCGTGGCACCTTCCAAGGGCTGGCCCTTGTAGGTGATCTTGCCAGTTACGGGAACCGTTTTGAGCGTCGTGCCGGGGGCACAGCCCGAGAGAGTCGCGAGCACCACCGCGACCGCTGAGAAACGAAAAATCGTCGCCATAAAGCTGCATCCCATGATTATGATCTGAACCGCCATCCGCAGTGGGGGTGTGGGTGACGGCCGGTTATTAAGAAAAAAAAGACAAGCTGCCCCGCCCCGTCTTGCCTCACTGAGTGGCTATAAGCACCGCCCGAAAGACGTTTCGGGGTGTTATTTACCTGTCGAGGCCGCACCGGCCTGGTCGGTAACGGTGTTGCCGTCACGCCGATCACCCAGCCGCTGGTAGGTATCGTAGTTGATGCTCTCCATCAAGAAGTGGACGGAGCCGTCGCACATCACGACTTGAGCGCCGCCGGGATGCCTCGACTTCAGCCCTCCCGAGCCCGTCCAGTTGTTGCCGTTCATCCAGTTGGGGTCGCTGATCTGATCGATATATCCCAGGGAAAGCATCTGCAGGTAACCCGGTTCGCCGATGCAGGTGGGGAGATTGATCGGAGCCGCGGTCGAGAAGCCCATGCCGCCGCTGTTGGCACCCCAATACGTGTCGGCCTTCGTTTGCGAAGTTTCGCAATACGGGCGAATTTCACCGAACGCGATGACGTTGCTCGTCCCGTCCGCAATATCCTGAAAGCGGGCGGCCCAGTATACGCACGCGAAGGGACCCGAGATCCATCGTTCATCGCCTGGATTGTAAGCCCAACCATTTTGCTCCACGCCAGTGCCAAACCAGCTTCCGTAGGGGGTCATCTGCTGTACCCAACCACCCTGATTCGCCAGGGGATAGGGGGAAGCACCGATAAGCGGAGTGAGCTGCGTTCCTCCCATCGCGTTCGAGCCCAGGCTGGGGCAGTAATTGGAGTGCGTGCGATCTCCCGTCACGTTGCCCGGCGGGCCCCAGCCATTGAGGCTGAACTTGCCGATCGAGTCGTCGCTCGGGCAGATCAGAGCCGGAACTCGCGTGGCCGACACGCGGAGCGGCAAGCCCTTCGTTTGGCCAGGTATATTGCCGCTCGCAATGACCTGCGAAGGCTGATCGGCGACGTTGGGAGCAATGCCCGTGGCGTTGGCGGGGTTATAATTCTGACCGCCGCCGGTGTTCTGGATGGCGAAATTCATGGACTTATAAACCGGCTCCTGCTCCATGTACGGGAGCATGCGCACCAACGACGTGCCGCGCGCCGGATCCGTTGAGCCCTGCTGGCCGCAGCACCAGTCACCGTAGCCGATGGGCAGACGCTCGTAGACCTGGTGATAGTTGCTGAAGGCGATGCCGAGTTGCTTCAGGTTATTGGTGCAGGTCGCGCGGCGCGCGGCCTCCCGGGCCGCTTGGATGGCCGGCAACAGCAACGCGATGAGAATACCGATGATGGCGATGACGACCAGCAGTTCCACGAGCGTGAATGCCGGCCTCCTGACAAGAGCGTGGCGGCGCATAAAGAAGGGCTCCTTGTGATATGAGCGGATGCCTCATGGCAGCCGCGGTCGCCACTTCTCACTCATCTGCCTGCCAAGCACCGCATGTGCCTGCCAAGCAGTTTTTCCGATGTCCCTGATTTTATCGCCCACTTTACGGAAGTCAATAAAATAATAGAATTTTTATTCGGTGCAATCCGACACAGGGGATTGCCGGGCGATTGGCCGTTTCTGCTGATCCAGCCAGTTGGTCCGACCTCCCTAGGTTGGGTCTTCCACAGTGAGTTTCTGTTCGTTTCAACGGCTCGGAAGAGGTCATTTTTTCCTACCCACGCCACTGGAGCATCGAACATGGAGCCATCGCCCCCCTCAGCCTCTGTTGTCCCAGATCAATCTCTCCCTGAACGAGCAAGCGGGCCGCTCAGGATGGCTGCTGCCGGGCTGGCGGGCGGCTCTGCTGCCTGGCTTCTCCTGCAGTGTTATCGCCCGATTTGGAACTACGTTCACACGACCGGTTTTGCAGTTTCCGACGCACAAAAGGCCCAGATTCAACGATTCGACTGGTTGAACCACGTCGTCGCTTTCGCTATAGCCGGTGCGGTGCTGGCATGTTGCTGCGCGCTAGGCGCGTCGCTACGGGGATCCTGGAAATTGCGAATCTGCGGCGCCGTGGCCGGGTTGCTAGCCGGCGCGGCTGGCGGTTTCCTCGGAGGATGGGCAGGGCACCTTATCGATCATTCGTTTCTTCCGCTGGCGGATATGGCAAAGACCATGGCGAAACACGCAGTCGTTTGGGCATCGGTCGGTGCGGGCGTGGGTTGCGGCGTAGCGATTCCGCTCCTTCGGTTTTGGCCCGTGGTGCAAGCGATGGTCACCGGGGCAGTGGGTGGACTGGCGGCGGCAATTTGCTATGAATCGCTACTTGGCGTCTTTTTTCCGTTGGAGAGCACGGACATTCTGTTTCCCACGCAACCGGCCAACCGGCTGGTCTTGTTCTGCCTCAACGGCGTGCTGATCGGCGGCTTTTTGGGACTGGTTTTGACGCCCCGGGCCGCGAGACCGCAGTCGCACGCGGGCGCGCGTTGACCGTAGGCTGCCTGAGCAAGGCGGGCCGAGGTCCGTTCGGCCGCACTGGGCTGACCGAGTGCCCGCCGGCTACGGCAGGCGAGCCAGGCCGCAGGGAATTCGGCGGGGCCGCCAGGGGAGCGTAGAGGGGTAATCGCCCGCTTAGAAACCCTGGGCAAGCCGACGGCGCAGGTCAGGGGAATCGAGCATCTTAGCTGCCTTGAGCCAGCTTTCCGCCGACTCGCGCATATCCAGTCTGGTAGCCAACTCGGCCAACCGGTAACGGATGTCGGCATCCGAAAGATCAGCGCTGGCCCGTGCGGTCAATACCTGGAGTTCCGAGTACATCCCACGAAGCTTCTCCATTTCTTCGGCTTGCTCGGCGGCTTTTTCGTTCTCGCCGATGTGCTGATACGCGCTGAATAGCTTATAGCGAAGATCGTAGTCGCTTGGCTTTCCCTGGACGGCACGTGCGAGCAACGTGGCGGCCTGCTGAAAATCCCGGCCCTTCGTGGCTATTGTTGCCTTTACCGAAAGCGCACGTGAATCGTCGGGGTTCTGTTCCAAGGCGAGATCGACGCACTGGTTGGCACGGTCGACGTCGCCTTTGCCGTAGTAGCACTCGGCCCGCAGTACAAGGCTCTCCGGCGCATCAAAGCACGGTCGGACGGCCTCCAACGCCTGGTCGAATTCGTTGCGATAAAAATAGCAGCGGCCCAGTTCAATACGGATCTCGTCCGCATTGGGCTGCTGCGGATCCCGGGCCAGAGATTCTTTGAAAGCGGCCGCGGCGTCCTCGAATGCCAGGGCCTCCCCGCTGACGACGGCTCGCTCGCGGTGGATGATTCCCATGAGATGATGCGGTCGCCCATTCCATGGTTCCTGGCGCGCCACCTCCTCCAGGTGAAAGACCGCCGGTCTCGCCAGGCCGATGTCGTACAAAGCGATACCTAGCCAGCGGTGGGCTTCGACTTCATCCCGATCCAACTGCAGCGATCGGTCCAGCAATACCAGCGCGTCCGCCAACTTCCCTTCCTCATAGCGCACGCGGCCCATCAGCGCCAGAGCCAACGCCCGGTGCTGCTCGTCGTCCGCGGCGTCGCCCAGCTCATCCATGACCGCGGCGTTTCGGCCAGGCTCGTCGGCCTTCGTCGCTTCCAGCATCAGCCAGCCTCGCAACAGCGACGCCCGCGCCTGGCTTTCCTCTCGCGGTGCGACGGCCAGAATTTGATACTGAACGTTTTCAGCGTCACTGGCCCGCAAGGAACGCAGCGCGCCCTGGAATCGCCGCTCGGGGGTTGCCCCGGCAACGTACCAGCCGCCAGCTAACAGCATGAGGGCAGCAAAAGCGATAGGCGAGCGGGTGGACTTCATGCTTTCAATGTACTCGAGGGTTGCTACGATTCAACGGGCTTCGACGATGGCTTCGATTTCTAGCCAACTCCAGCCGTGCGTTCCATGACGGCTGGCAAGGCCTTCAGGGTCGGGCACGTTGGTCTCCGCTGAGAAAAGGAAGTTGATCGGCAGCATAGCGCCTGGCCGTGCTCACGCTGCCACCCGCAGAACAAGACCAAACCACCTCTTTGTCCTGCGTTACCTCAATGAGTTCTCCGCTTTCGGAAACGACAATCAAGGTATTCCCGTTGGGCAATCGCTGGCACATCCCACGCTCACTGGTGAAGAACGTCCCCCCTCCCTCGCCGCTATACGACCAGGGAAAAGCCTGGGTTCGTGGATCATATTCCAGCACGCGCGATTTCTGCGGCACACCAAGATTGTCGAACAGCAGCAGGTGCCCATTGTCGAGAAACTGCGCGTCGTGCTGCGCATACCAGGGACCGCGCGCTGCCCAGACGATCTTGCCTGTTTCCAGGTTGAGCATTGCGATCACGCTCAAGTTGCGCAGGGAAAGAAGCACATCCCCCGCCCTGAACTGCGGGAATCTTCCGGCCAAGGCGGAGTTCAACACCCTGACACAGTTGGTGTGCAAGGGATCCGTGGTCGTAGCCTGATAGTCCATTCGCGGCGCGGTGGAGTCGGCGGGCAACACGAACTGCGTGCTCGGCGTTTCCAGGGTTGCCAGCAGGACTTCATAGGCCGTTCCTCGGAAGGCATTGAGGACGGAAATCGGCCCGCGCAAAAGTTCCCCATCTGCAGAAAGTACAACCAAATAATCGAGCTTGCACGGAGGAGCGAGCCGCTCAAGATCGACCGGCAGTTCGTAGGCCTCCTCGCGCTGGATGGCATAAATGTGGCCGTCTTCGCCGACATCGATGTCGTGGTGGACGCCGGCCGGATAGGCCCACAACACGTTGGAATCCTTGTCGAGCCGGGCAAGCCCGCAGCCTGCAATCGACAGAGCATGGAAAACGGCCAGCAAATCACCGTTGGGCAACAGGCGACAGTCGAAGAAGCACGCGAACTCGTCAGGCACGCGGCTCCGCAGGTGAGTGGGATTCGGAAACACTTTGCTGAACGGCACCGACCAGCGATGAACCACTTGTCGCCGCATATCAATCAGGTGGGCCTCGGTGGCCAACTCCTTCTTGTCGGCGAGGGCTGTATGAGCGTACAGCGTGAATCCGTCGAATGTTTTGCCGGGGCGATCCACCGTAGCGGAAGCGGTACGATCTGCCCCGGATTCGCGAGACGAGGTCGCCGGCAGACTTGGTGATGGCGGTCGGGTGGTCTGATCTTCAAACCAAATGCTGGCTGCAAAGAAGGCCTTGCTCAGAAAAGCAAACGAGGGGACTTGAAAGAACGTCACCGCGGCCCCGGAAACGAAACTAAGTACCGCTAAGCCAATCATCGCCAGACCAGCGGACAGGACCCGGCCGTGGGGCTTTGCAAGCGAAGTGCGGCGATTGTCGGGACGCATGGACTTCAGTTCGGCGCTGAGGCGAACCGATGAACAGAGTTCGGAACTATTGTGCCATCAGATTCACTTCGAGCCAACACCCGTTTCCAGAGGGGTTCGATGCGCCTGCGCGCCAACGCTATACTCAAGGGCCGTGGCGTTCTCTCGCCGCCGGTCGCGGCTCGGCAGAAGCGGTGACGATTCGACCGGGCCGGGCACGCCGCTCGAAATCGCCGATCGGCGGAGCGTAGCACATTTCGCCCCATCCCAGTGCACTCGAATGAAGAGGATTCGACCATGCGTTCTCTATTGTGGTCGGTAGGCGCGCTAATGATGGCTGTGGCCGCCGCGCCCGCTGATGAGAAGAACCCGCCTCCAGGAGCACCGCTCGCTCAACCGGCTCAGCCGCCCCAGAAAGGCGGCGCCGTCCCCAAGCAGGCGTCAGGCGAAAAAGGAGAGAAGCCGTCGGGCGAGCGGTCCGAAGAAAAAGGCCCCGCCGACGCGCTTAACATCGATGACGAAGCGAGCTTGTTGAAAACCCTCGCCTATATGCAGGGCTACGGGGCGGGAAAGACCCTTTTCGAGCAGTTTAAACAGCAGGGCATCAACCTCGATGAAACGGCGGTGCTCGCCGCGTTTAAGGACGGGCTGGCAGGCAAGGGCCCGGAGATGACCGAGGAGGCGATGAAGAAGATCCTGCCGCACCTCGAAAAATACGTGAGCGACCGATATGTGGCCAACGCCAAGGAACGAGGAATCAAGATCAAAGCGGAGGGTGAGGCGTTTCTGGCCGAGAACAAGAAGAAGGAAGGCGTAAAGACGCTCCCGAGCGGGCTTCAGTACAAAGTACTCAAGAGTGGAAGCGGTGAGGCACCCAAGCAATCGGACCGCGTCAAGGTGCATTACAGAGGTTCTCTCCTTGACGGCAAGGAGTTCGACAGCTCTTACAAGAAGGGCGTGGCTGTGCCTCTACAGGTCAACCGGGTGATCAAGGGGTGGTCCGAGGCGCTGCAACTGATGAAGGTTGGCGACAAGTGGCAATTATTCGTGCCGCCGAATCTGGCCTACGAAGAGAAGGGCGCCCATGATCAGCAGGGCAACGAAATCATCCCGCCCAACTCAACCCTCGTCTTTGAGATCGAGCTTCTCGGCATCGATAGCGTCAGAAAGACGGTACCGACGTCGAAATGAACTCGATGAGGGGCGGGGTTGCCGAATACGGCCCCTGTTTTCGAGACGCTGCGTTCTGGCCTGCCGTGCCGCCCTTGCCCTGGCCGATAGAAAGATTTAGGCATGAGATTTCCGTCTTACGGGTGCGGCCGGCTGGCGCAAAGCTTGCATGCTCCAAAAACAACCCGAAGACCTTGCTGAGCGTGGCGATAGGGGCGGTCGCAGCGATGGCGCAGAGCCTGACGACTTGGGACTTTTTTTCTGCTGCTTAAGCTATGTTTCCAGGTCCCAAAGTCCTGGACCGAAGTGGTGAAAGCGGCTACGCTGAATGACCTAAGGGCAATCCGTCATTTCTACTATCGCTCGCCCAGAAGAGCACCCAATCCGGCATGAGTACCGAACAGTCGGTCGATCCGCACCTGATCGAACAGACCAAACAGCAGATCCGCAGTTTGGTGGTGGAGATTGCCCAGCTTGCCAAGCGGGATATCGACGCCCGGGAATTCTACGGTGCCTTTCTCGATCGGGTCGTCTCGGCGTTGGCCGCGGCGGGGGGGGCAGTCTGGACGGTGGGGGACGCGGGGGCGCTCGAGCTGCAATATCAGATCAATTTCCGGGAAACCCGCCTGGCCGACAACCAGCAAAGCCTGCAGCGGCATGGCATGTTGCTGCAGAAGACGATGGCCAGCGGCGAGGGGGCCCTGGTGGCGCCCCACTCTGGCGAAGGGGACGGCGACCAGCCGGGCAACCCGACCGAATTCCTGCTTGTTCTGGGGCTGCTCAAGGTCGACCGCGAGGCCAAGGGGCTGGTGGAGATTTTTCAGCGCCCCGGTTCGCCCCCCACAACGCAGCGGGGATACCTCAAATTCTTGCTGCAGATGTGCGAGCTGGCGAGCGAGTATCTCAAAAACCGCCAGTTCCGCCATTTCACCGACCGGCAGACGCTTTGGAACCAGCTTGAAAACTTCAGCCGCGTGGCCCACACCAGCCTCGAGCCGCGCGAGACGGCGTACACGATCGCCAACGAAGGTCGCCGGCTGATCGAATGCGACCGGGTAAGCGTGGCCGTCCGCCACGGCCGCCGCTGCGAGGTGGAGGCCGTGAGCGGCCAGGACACCTTCGACAAACGGTCCAACGTCATCACCCTTTTGAACCGCCTGGCCACCGCCGTGGTCGCGGCCGGCGAGCCGCTCTGGTACTCGGGCGACACGAGCGACCTTGCTCCCCAGGTGGAAGAAGCCGTGCAGGCTTATGTCGACGAATCGCACTCGAAGCACGTGGCCGTGCTGCCGCTTAAGCGGCCCGTGCTCGATCCCACGGATGAGGAGGCCGAAGAACCGGAAACGGTCGGGGCGCTGATCGTCGAACAAATCGAAGACGCGCGGCCGCGCGAAGGCATGGTGCAGCGGGTCAACGTGGTCTGCGAGCACAGTTCGTTGGCGCTGGCCAACTCGATCGAGCATAACAGCCTGTTTTTGATGCCGGTCTGGCGCGCGCTGGGCAAGGCGAAATGGGTGGTTTCCGCGAGGACACTTCCCAAGACGGTCTCGATCGCGATTGCGGTGGTGGCCGTGCTGATCGGCATGTTCGTGATTCCGGTCGATTTCAGCCTCACCAGCGACGGCAAGTTGCAACCGGTCGACCGCCGCGAGGTGTTCGCCGCGGTCGACGGCACGGTTGACCGGATTCTCGTCAACCACGGCGAGCGCGTAAAGAAGGGGCAGCTTCTGTTGGAGATGAAAAGCACCGAACTCGACGTGGCGATTCTTGACGTGAGGGGCAAGCTGGAAGAGGCCCAAGAAGGCCGGGCGGCGGCCATTCACATCCGCGACTCGCGCCGTTCCCGCCGCGACGATCAAGACAGCGTGGAGAGAGCCGAAGACGACATCGCCAAGTACGACGCGCAGATCAAGTCTTTCTACAAACAGTTGGCCTTGCTGCAAGAAAAGAAGCAGAAGACCAAGGTGACCAGTCCAATCGACGGTATTATCACGACCTGGGATTTTGAGCGGGAGCTGCTTAGCCGCCCGGTGAAGCCCGGCGATTCACTGTTGACCGTAGCCTACGAGCGTGGCGAATGGGAACTTGAGCTCGACGTGCCTGAATACCGAATGGGACACATCACGATGGCCCAGAGGGACCAGGGACCGGAGCTGCCCGTGACGTATCACCTGGCCACCGAGCCCGGCGCGAACTATGAAGGAAGAGTTCAGGAGGTCCACGAGAGCGCGGAAGTGCGCGGCGAGGACGGGAGCGTCGTGTCGGTGAAAATCAAGATTGATAAAGAACAGCACCCCGAACTCCTTCGTCCGGGTGCGAACGTCAAGGCCCGCATCTACTGCGGCCGCAGCTCGGTCGGCTATTGGTTGTTCCACGACGCGATCGGCTTCCTTGAATCGCGCGTGTTGTTCCCCATGAACATGTGAGAAATGAACATGTTAGCTCCCCTCTGGTTTCTTTCGGCGGCGTTGGTTTTGACGGGACCCGACGGCGACGATTCTCAGGGGCGGCGCCCCGCCAATGAGTTCGAGGTCGATGCAGTCATCGTCAAGCTGCACCAGATCGAGGTGGCGGCCGAGGAAGCCGGAGTGATTACGGAGCTCAACGTGCAAGAGGGGGCCGAGGTCAAGAAGGACGACAAGCTGGCGCAAATCAGCGATAGCAAGGTGCAGGCGGCCAAGAGGGTTGCCCAGGCCGAGCTCGAGGTGGCGCTCGCTGAGGCGACGAATGACATTTCAGTCCGTTTTGCGGCCGCCGCCGCCAAAGTGGCGGAGTACGACTATGAGGCGCACCGCGTGGCAAACGTCAAGGCGCCCGGCTCAACGCCCGAAGCGGAGATGAAGAAACTCTTGCTGCAAGCTCATAAGGGAAACCTCGAAACGGAGAAGGCCCAACTCGAACTGGACGTGGCGAAACTTACCGCCAAGGCGAAGCAAGCCGCGGTCGAGGCGGCCGACGAAGACATCTTGCGACGCCTTGTTTTGGCCCGCACTGATGCCCTCGTGACCGAGGTGCACCGCCGGGTCGGTGAATGGGTCAACCCGGGGGATCCGATCCTGAAGATCGTCCGCATGAACAAGGTCCGGGTAGAAGGTACTTTGGAGTTTTCCGACGTTTCTCCGATGCAGGTGGTCGACCGGCCGGTGACGGTGAGCGTTACCCTGACGCGCAAACGCACGGTGGAACTTCCGGGAAAAATCGTGTTCGTCGCGCCCAAGTTGATTCACGGCAAATACCATATCATCGCCGAGGTTGAGAACCGTGAGGAACGTGGCGCCTGGGTGCTTCTGGACGGCATGACTCCCCGGATGACGGTCGACGCCGGCGTCGCCGCCGAGAAGGTCAAGACGCCGCGCCGCTAAAGCGCACTCCCTCTCTTCAATGCTGACGCTTCACGACAGCCTGGTCTCCAGTTCCGCGCGCAAGTTGGCCATGCGCGTGCGGCCCGATCTGACGGCCCGGCAGCATCGGTATCAGGGGCGCACCTACTGGGTGGTGAAGGAGCCGGTCGGACTCAACTACTTCCGCTTTCAGGAGGAAGAGTTCGCGATCCTGAAGATGCTCGACGGGCAGACCAGCCTCGACGAGATCAAGGAACAATTCGAGGCCGAATTCCCTCCGCAGAAAATTGGCATTGAGGAACTGCAACAGTTCATCGGCATGCTGCACCGCAGCGGCCTGATTGTGGCCAACGTCCCCGGCCAGGGGCATCAGTTGCTGTTGCGCCGCAACGAGCGTTGGCGCAAGGAATGGCTGGGCCGCTTGAGCAATGTTCTGTCGATTCGCTTCAAGGGGATCGATCCCGACCGGCTGCTCAACTGGCTCTATCCCCGGATGAAGTGGATCTATGGCACACCCGCCGTCATCGTTTGCTGCCTGCTCGCGCTTTCGGCCCTGTCGCTGGTCCTCGTGAAATTCGACGTCTTTCAGTCGAAGCTTCCCGAGTTCCACCAGTTCTTCAATCTGAAGAACGCGATCTGGCTTTCCATCGCCTTGGGGGTCACCAAGGTGATCCACGAGTTTGGCCACGGGCTGACGTGCAAACACTTCGGCGGCGAATGCCACGAGATGGGCGTGATGCTGCTCGTGCTGACGCCCTGCCTGTATTGCAACGTCTCCGATTCGTGGATGCTCCCTAACAAATGGCACCGCGCGGCGATCGGCGCCGCGGGCATGTACATCGAGATCGTGATCGCCTCCATCTGCACGTTCATCTGGTGGTCGACCGAGCCGGGCATGCTCAATCACCTTTGCCTGAGCACGATGTTCGTCTGCTCGGTGAGCACGCTGATGTTCAACTCGAACCCCCTGTTGCGATACGACGGGTATTACATCCTGGCCGACCTGATCGAGATTCCCAATCTGCGCCAGAAGGCGACCGACATCCTCAATCGCAAGATGGGCGAGTGGTGCCTGGGGCTGGAACCGCCCGACGATCCCTTCCTGCCCGAGCGCAACCAGATTTTGTTCGCCATCTACAGCATCGCGGCGGTTATCTATCGCTGGGTGATCGTGTTCTCGATCATGTGGTTTTTGTATGAAGTCTGGAAACCCTACCGGCTCGAGATCATCGGCCAGATCATCGGTGTGGCGGCCCTGTACGGCTTGCTTGTGCAGCCGTTCTGGAAGCTAGGTAAGTTCTTCTATGTTCCGGGGAGAATCGAAAAAGTGAAAAAGCCGCGGATGTATGCCACGCTGGGCGTGATTGCGGCGGTCCTGATGGCAGTCTTTTTTGTGCCGCTGCCGCACCGCGTTTACTGCACTTTCGAGACTCAACCGCGGGACGCGCAGAAGATCTTCGTGCACGTGCCGGGAGAACTGGTCGACGTACGCGTGAAGGCGGGGGACAAGGTTGAAAAGGACGCCACGCTCGCCCGGCTCAAGAACCTGGATGTTGAGCTCGACATCGCCAGGCTGGAGGGCGAGCAAGCGCAGAAGGAAATCGACCTGGAGAGTTTACAGAGTGAACTCTACAAGGCCGGAGACGACAAGGCGGCCCTGCAGATCGACCCGCTGGAGGCCGTGCTGCAATCGATCAAGGAACAACTCGTCGAGAAAAAGAGCGACTTTGCGCGTCTGACCCTTGTCTCGCCCGTGGCCGGCGTGGTGCTGCCCCCGCCAGAGGAAAAGAGGCCGACCAGCGAGAAGCAACTTACCTCCTGGACCGGCACCCCGCTCGAGGCTCGCAACCGCCAGGCCTTCCTGCAGGAAGGAACGTTTTTCTGCCAGATCGGCGATCCGCAGAAGATGGAGGCCCAACTCGTCGTCGAGCAAAACGACATCGAATTTGTCAGGATCGGGCAGGTGGTCGATATCAAGCTCGACGAACTGCCGCTGCGCGACCTACGGGGTGAGATCGTCGAGGTCGCCAACGAGCCGCTCCGAGCCGCCCTGCCCCACTTGTCGAACAAGTACGGGGGCGAACTGGCGACCAAGACCGACGAGGCAGGCGTCGAGCGCCCTCAAACCACGTCCTACCTGGTGCGGGTGCCTCTGGACGACGCCGAGGGATTGCTGCGGATCGGCTACAAGGGGCGCGCCCGCATCCACGCGGCGCCGCAACCGCTCGGCCGCCGGCTCTGGCGGATGCTGACGCAGACGTTTAATTTCCGGCTGTAGCCTGCAACGTCGGGGATAGGACGAGTGAAGCGGGTCCCACCAGCGTAGTCCCCCCCGTGTTTCTCGGAGGCAAGCCATGCGAGTCTCCCAGGCCGCGCTCGTTCTCGTCGACCTGCAAAACGACTTTTTGCCGGGCGGAGCACTCGGCGTTCCTGGAGCCGACCACGTCATACCGCTGGCAAACCGGCTGCAAGCGAACTTCGACCTGGTCGTCGCCACGCAGGACTGGCATCCGCCGGACCACGTGAGCTTTGCCGCGAACCATCCTGGCAAGCACGTCGGCGACGTGATCGACGTCGACGGCAGGCCGCAACAGCTTTGGCCCGTTCACTGTGTCCAGCACAGCCACGGCGCCGCGCTGGCGACTGGTCTCGACACTGGCCGCATCGCCCACCGGATTTACAAGGGGACGAACCCGCGAATCGACAGTTACAGCGGGTTCTTCGACAACGCTCGCCAGCACAGCACCGGATTAAACGAATACCTCCGCAGCAAAGGGGTGACAAAGGTCTATCTGGCGGGACTGGCGACCGATTACTGCGTGAAGTTCACGGCTCTCGACGCTCGGCAGCTCGGATTCGACGTCGTCGTGCTCCGGGACGCCTGCCGGGGCATCGACGCCGTGGCGGGCGACGTGGAACGCGCCATTGAGGAAGCGTCGGCCGCCGGAGTCAAAATCCTCCTGAGCGATCAACTCGGCTGCTGATGCCCCGCCAGTGAGTCGCCGGGCACCTTTCTCCATTTCGCTCAAGGAGTTGGGTCCGGCGGTAGGCCGCTCGCGGCTGCAAGCGAACGATCGTTCCAGACCTATGTTTGAGAAGGGGCCCTAGTTCCGTTCACCGTGAGCGGTGGCACAGCGTTTTGACATTTTCCCAGGGCATGAACATACTGTGTATATTACCCCATTTCACAGAGCCACACCCATGATGGCCCGTCGTACTCTGCTGTTGCTTGTTGCGTTTCTGTCCATGCTTGCTTTAGCGAGCACGTCACGGGCCGAGGAGCGGCTGGCGAAGAAGGATTCCAAAGCGAACAGCGAGGCCAAGAGCGAGTTTCCGGCAGAGAACGCCGACGCCGAGGTGGATCAAGCGCGGCGCGCTGGAAAAACGTCGGGCGTCAAGCCGGGCGTCAGCCCCGACCCGGCCATCGAGTTGCTCGAACCCCGCACCTACCGTTTGAAGCTCGTGCTGCGCGTCGAAGCACCCGAGGAAAGCGACAGCCGCAACGTGGTGGTGGTGGCTCCCATCCCGATGGACTGGCCGGAGCAGAAAGCGCGCATGATCGGCACTCCCAAGTTCACGCAAGGGGGCAAGTACACCGAATCGGTGAAACGCGGGCAGTGCGCCACGATGAAGTTTACGGTTCCGCTGATCGCCGCTGGCGACTCGGCGAGCGTGGAACTGCTCTACGAGATCACTCGTTGGAGAATGCACTTTGCTTATCCGACCGATGAGCTCGATTTGCCGCACGGCGCGCCGGCCGACGTGCGGGATCAGTTCGCTGGCCCGGCGCCCGGCCTGGAGATGAAGCACCCCAAAATCGTCGACCTCACCCGCAACCTGGAGAAAGAGCACGCTGACGACCGTCCCTGGGATCTGGTCAAAGGCTTCTGGCAGTGGACTCGCGACAACGTTCAATTCCAGAACGGCAATTTTCGCGGCGCCCTGTTTGCCATCGAGCACCAGTGCGGCGACTGCGAAGAGATGAGCGCCCTGTTCGTGAGCATGTGCCGGCTGTCGGGTGTGGTCGCGCGGAGCGTGTGGGTGGAAGGGCACAACTATCCCGAGTTCTACCTGGTCGACGCCAAAGGGAAAGGGCATTGGATTCCGGCCCAGGTGGTCGGTCCGCCCTGGTTCGGCGAAATGACCGAGTACCGTCCTATCTTTCAGAAGGGAGACCGGTTCTACGACCCATTCCAGCGGCAATACGTCCGGTATACGCCGCAGACCATGAAGGCCGACGGTGACGTGCAGCCAAAGTTTACCGTCGACCATCAGATTCTCGCCGACTCGGATATCAATGGACCGACGTACGAGAACAGCCGGGAGTGAGGTGGCGGGTGGTCGAAGCGAGGGGGAAGTGCAAATCGCCAGTCACAGACTTGCCTTGCTGGCCGCGGCCATCTGGATCGTTGTCGCGACCTCGCTAGGCGCGGCAGAAAGGGAAGCTCCCGCCCGCCCTGATGCTTCACCCGGCGGGGAGGGATCGTTCGTCGAGCGCCGCCGGGAGCGGTTCAAACAGCTTCCGGCTCCCCCAGCGCCACCGGCCGTCGAGCTGCCTAAGGCGAAGACAACCTCGCTGGGAGCGATCGACCGGTTTGTCTACGGGGCGTGGCAGGCGGCTGACTTGCCCGAGGTGAATAAACCGCCCGATTTGTGCGACGACGCCACGTTTTGCCGTCGCGTCTATCTCGACCTTGTTGGCCTCATTCCGGGGCCACTCGAGCTGAACCGCTTCCTGGCCGATCGCTCGCCCCAGAGACGGGAAAAGCTGATCGACCAGCTCCTGAGCCGCGAGGCCGACTACGCGGCGCATTGGACGCCGTTCTGGGAAGACGCGCTCGCCAGTCAGCCCGTGCTCAGCCAGGGAGGAGTTCCGACGCGGGGCAACTATCGGGAATGGATCTACGGCTGCCTCGAAGAAAATCGGGCTTACGACCTGATGGTCGCCGAGCTGATCGACCCCACGATGCCTCGCCGGCATGGCGCCGTAACCGAAGATTTGTTCGGCGTTAAATACACGATCGAGTACGTCCGCAACGAAGACCACACTGCCACCTTGCAGACCGCGGCCAACGTCGGCCAGGTCTTTTTAGGGACGAGTATGAAGTGCGCGAGCTGCCACGACCACTTCGATAATCCCGAATGGACGCAGCAGCGGTTTCTGGGCTTCGCCAGCCTGTTCGCTCCGGCCGATCTGGAGCTGGTGCGCTGCGACACGCGCCTGGGAAAGACCGTGCCGGCTCGCTTCCCTTTCACGTTGCCGGAGGTGGCGGAGAGTGTGCCCGATGAGCTGGACGCCCGTTTGCATTTCGCGGCGCAACTTCTCACCGATCCGCTTAACTCGCGTTTCACCCAGACCATCGTTAACCGCCTTTGGAGGCGTTACCTGGGGCTGGGGCTGATCGAGCCGGCCGACGATTTCCGCGCCGATCACCCGCCCAGCCACCCCGAACTATTGGAGTGGCTTGCCTACGATTTCGTCGAACATGGGTGTGACCTAAAACACACGATTCGCCTGATTCTGACGAGCCGCACCTACCAGCATCGTTACGATTCCGCCCTGGAAGATCACTTCGATTCGGCCGACCGCGACGCGCCTCGCTATTTTCGCTCGCCCAAGCTGAGGCGGCTGACGGGGGAGCAACTGCTCGACAGTGCGCGCGTCGCGCTCAACGGAAAGATCGGCCCCGACGAACGGTGCTATCTCGACGCCCGGGCCACCGCGTTGATGCGAGCCCTCGGGCGACCTGACTCGCGCAACGAGATCAGCACCTCGCGCCCCGACGATTTTGGAGTGGTCTCGGCCCTGGAGCTACTGAACGGCGGCGAGATTCACGAGCTGATCGACGACGCTCCGCTGCCGCTCAAACCGGCGTTGCGCCAAGACCCGCGTCGGCTGGCCGATCAGCTTTATGTGAGCGTTTTGAGTCGCCACGCCACGACCGACGAGAAGAAGCGGATCGGCCAAGAACTGGGCAACGGCAGCTCGCTCGAAGATTCGACGCGAGACTTGCTGTGGGCGCTGATCTGCTCCCCGGAGTTTCAATACATCAAATGATTGAACATCCTTCCTTAACGCGACGAGACTTTTTGCGGGCCGGCCTGGTCGCCGGGCTCGCCGCCCCATCGCTGGCGGCGGCATCGCGCCGGCTCGAGCCCAAGGCCGACGCGGTGATCTTTGTCTGGTTGCCGGGCGGCGTGGCCCAGGCGGACACGTGGGACGTAAAGAGCTTCACGCCCTTTGAGAAGGGGATGAAGGGGAGCGACCTGCTCGGCACGTGCGAGTCGATTCCCACCACCCTCGACGGGCTCGAAATCGGGGCGGGCCTGGAGCAGATGGCCACGGTCATGCACCACGGCACCGTTTTGCGGAGCCTGACGAACGAGACCAAATTCGGTGCGGTGCATCTGAAGGCACAGTATTACATGATGACCGGCTACCTGTTCCCGGTCGGTGTGAAGGCGCCGAGTATGGGAGCCGCGGTCGCCAGGACGCTCGGGCCTCGGCATCAGCAGGTGCCCCCGTACATCTATTTGGGCCGCGATATCGACACGAGCGACACGGAGAAGCAGTTCATCAACGAATACATCGGGCCGGGTTTTTACGGTCCGAAATACGCCCCCTTGATGATTCCCGATCCCGTGCGCGGCCTGTCGACGCTGAACGCCGTGGCCGGCATGACCGCCGATCGTCTCGACAGGCGGCTGAAAATGCTCGAGCAGGTCCAGTCGCTGGCGGACGACAACCTGCGAAGATCGGCGAGGGTCGAAGACTATCTGCGAGCGATCGGGCAGGCCCGCGAGATGATGGATTCGCCTGTCAAGGAGGCTCTCGATTACACCAAGCACGAGCGGGCGGCTACGATCGCCGCCTACGAGCCGCAAATCACGGCCGAACAGGTGAAGGACAAGAAATACTATTTCGGCCGCCGATTTGGCCACGGCCTGCTGGTGGCCCGGCGTCTGGTGGAAGCGGGCGCACGCTTCGTGCAGGTCGAATATCAGTACGGCGCTTTCAAGGGTTTTGATACGCACGAGGACGGCTCGACGCGAATGATCGAGCTGAAGAAGCAGGTCGACGGGCCGCTGGCCCAGCTCATTCGCGATCTCGACGCCCGCGGCCTGCTTGACCGGACACTCGTCGTCGTGGCGACCGAATTCGGCCGCACAATCGCCAATCAACCCAAGGCGGGCGTGGAACCGATCGGTTTTGCCGAGCAACAGTCGGGTGACGATCTGGTGATCGAGAGCGAAAAAATGTACGGCTTCCACGGCCACTTCAGCAGCGCCAACACGCTGCTCTTCTTTGGCGGCGGCTTCAAACGTGGCTTGGTCTACGGTCGCACGGCCGACCGCCATCCCATGACGCCGATCGAAAACGCCGTTTCCTTGACCGACGTTCACGCCACGATCTACCGCACGCTCGGCATCCCGGCCGACACGGCCTACGTGACCGAGGGGCGGCCCTTTCACGTCACGAAGGACGGCAAAGGGAAGGCGATCGAAGGCCTGCTTGCGTGATGGATCACCAGACTTGATCCTCGCTCGCGCAGGTCAGGCTTTCCTGCCACAAATCGGCGGGTTCGGCTTCTTCGTACACATCGTGTCCGGCATCCAGCAGAACGCCTGTGAGAAGCTCGTCAGCCCACGCTCGCAAACGGAGATCGTCGTGGCCGAGGAATTGTTCGACAAACCGTCGCCGCTTTCGGCGAACCGTGCCCTCGTAGGTCAGGCAACGCTCGATATTGCGCACCTGCTGCCGATAGGTCAGCTCCTCACGGCCAAGTTTTTGGCAGTCGCGGCAAATGTGCCTGGCGTGGCCACGTCCGCTGAAGCGTTCGTTCGCGCGGTAGCCGTCGCACGACCAACAGTAATGCCCGCGGCGCGTGTTTCTTTTGTGTCGGCCCATCGTCAAGAGTGTGTGCGAGTCGCGGCAGGGCGACCCTCATTGTGATTTTTGCAGCAGGCCGTGGAAATAAAATCCGAGAACGATTTAACGGTGTAACGAGACCAGCATGGCAATCATCATTAACATTGACGTCATGTTGGCGAAGCGGAAGATGAGCGTCACCGAGCCTGCCGAAAAAGTGGGCATCACAATGGCCAACATTTCCGTCTTGAAAAACGGCAAGGCAAAGGCGATCCGGCTATCAACATTGGAAGCGATTTGCAAAGCGTTGCAGTGCCAGCCCGGAGATATTTTGGAATACAGTCCCGATATCGGGCGTGTTCGAAGCGCGCCGTCGGCTCCAGCGCCAATTGCATAGTGATCGGGAATCAGAGCAACTCGGTCGGACACAGCTATGCGGATACCAGCGCGTGGTCGACACACGCGTCAGAATAGCTCCCGAGTCTCGTGGCTAGACTAAGCCACCTCAAACGTCGCCCGTTGAGGACGACTGAGCATGCCGTCGGCCTCGCTGTCGCCGACGAATCTCTCGGCGGCGGCGTCCCAGGTTAGCTTGCGCCCCAGACGGAGCGAGATGTTCGCCAGATGGCAGGCGCTCACCGAACGGTGTTGGCTGACGACGTCGGAAATCGGCTGCTTGCGGCTCTTGATGCAGTCGAAGAAGTTGGCCATGTGGTCGTGGCTTTCGTAGAGGCGGATGGCGTCCGCCGGCAAGGGCCGATCCTTCAACTCTTCGACCGGCTTGCCCGTAATTCGCCCGCGGTTTACGTAGAGCCGCGCCTCGTCCCCCTCGAACAGCACTCCTTCGTCGCCCAACACCACCTGCACCAGCACGTCTGCGGGATAGATCAGGTCGACCGTAAAATCGGCCGGCGTGTTGAAAGAGTTCGCGTGCCGGGCCTCGTCGATCCGCTTTCGCTCCTCGTCGCTCACCTTGCCCTCGATGGACAGCGGACCGCCGCGCTCGACGCCGAGGGCCCAGTGGGCGATGTCCATGTGATGGGCGCCCCAGTCGGTCATGATGCCGCCCGAATACTCGTACCACCAACGAAAATCGTGATGGCAGCGTTCGGGCGAGTACTCGTGCGCCGGCGCCTGGCCTTGCCATCGCTCCCAGTTGAGGTTTTCGGGCGCGGGACGGGTCGCGAAAGGCCCGCCGACTTTCGTCGACTTGGGGATAGAGACGGTCACCTTACGCAACTTGCCGAGCCGGCCGTTGCGCACCAGCTCGCAAGCCTGGCGAAAGCGGGCGTCGCTCCGCTGCTGCGTGCCGACCTGAAAAACGCGGCCCGTTTCCTCCACCGCTTTGATCAGCAGTTTACCTTCGTCGACCGTGAGCGTGAGGGGCTTCTCGCAGTAGACGTCTTTGCCCGCCCGAAGAGCCGCCAGGGCCACGGCGGTGTGCCAATGGTCGGGCGTGCCGATGGTGACCGCCTCGATGTCCTGTCGATCGAGCAGCTTACGGTAGTCGTCGTAGATCTCGGCTTTCCCGCCGAATCTTTCACGCGCTCGTTCGGCGTGCGTGCGGTCGACGTCGCAAACCGCCACCATGTCACCGAACTGGCGGGCGCGGTCGGCGATGCCCGTTCCCTGCCCGCCGAGGCCGATGGCGCCGACAACAGGCCGGCCGTTCTTCGTTTCCTCGGCGCGCGAGCGGGCCGGTGCCGCCAGACCAACGGCAAAACAGGCGGAGGCCGTTTTGAGAAAACTACGGCGATTCGGACGTTGGTTGATCATGCGGTCTCCTTCGATCAGGGGCGGCGGATCACTGACGACATGGTAGTTCGCGCTCAACGTCGAAGAAAGCCGCAAGACGGCCCCGACCAGGGACCGTTACCATTCGCGCTAGGCTTTGCCCTTCATCGCGGCGGCCAGGATTTGCGACGTGCTCTCGCGCATGATGCGCGGGTCGACGGTCTTGCCTTCGATCAGCGTCTTGCGGACGTCTTTGCCCGAAATGAAGACGGGCTTCTCGTCCGGATGCAACTCCATCAGATCGACGCGCCCCGCCGACTCGTAGTAAGCGGCAAAGCCCACCTTGAGCGGCTTGATGCGCAGATCGCCGCCCAGCTTGCCGAAGATTTCCTGGGCGTCGAAATCGCCCCAGATCGCGGTGCCGTCGTGGAACGGCGCGTCGGCGTGCTTGCGGCCGATGACGATCTCGGTGAAGCCAAAGTTCTGGCGATAGATGGCGTGCATCACGGCTTCCTTGGGACCGGCGTAGAACATCTTGATGTCGACTCCCAGCAGGATCACCCGGTCGGGCACGCTCTCCTTCCGCTCGCTCCAGAGCTTGGGATCGCTGTCACCCTCGCCGAGCTGACGTTTCTCGATGAGCGCCTCGTAGGTCTGCATGCGCACGTCGGCCGGCACGTCGTCCCCTTTCGTCTCGCCGACCAGCGGATTGAGACAAGCGCCCGCGTTGTGGCCCGCGCGCAGCAGTGTCTCCAGTCCGTACACCAGCGCGTATTCGTGAGCCCGGTGCAGCGGATTGCGGGTCTGGAACGCGACCGAGCGATCCCAACCCTTCGACGCGAGCAGCTTTCGGACTTCGCGCGGCGTGAGAACGTATTTGCCGAAACCGGGGTTCTTCGGCTGCGGCAGTACGCGGATCGTGCCTCCCAGCAGAAACGTCTTGTCGGCGTCGGCCTTGAGCACCATGTCGGCGCCGGGATGGTCGGTGCGCTCGGTAAGGTAGACGCTCTTTAAGTACTTCGGCTTGTCCCAGGGGTAGATGTCCGTGATGTCGAGGGTTGCGACCACTTCACCCGCGGAACTGGTCAGCGCCACTCGTTGGCCGGTGGAGAGGCTTCCTGCCACGGCGTCCGTGACCGGAAACGCAAGCGGGATCGTCCAGGCGTAGCGGCTGCCGCCATGCTCGATGTAGGCGTGCTCGAGCACACGGTTGTAGGTTGCCGAGTCCATCGGTCCCGTGAGCGGGCTGAGGGTGCCGTCGCCTAGTCGATAAACGGTCGACAGATCGGCGTCGGAAACCGGCACCTTCGTGAGGCTCTTGGCCTCCGCCTTGAACGACTCGATCTGATCGGACGGCACGGTGCGACAAACCGGCTGCTTAAGACCACCATGGGGAGAGGGCAACTTGTCCATCTTCGCTTCTACCTCGACGAATTCTGTGGAAACGGCCAAGTATAAGCCCCAAATTGCCCAGGCTAAAGGGGAAATTTGGACGGAGCTCTACCCGCTAGGCGGACGAGATGCGGCGTCAGCCGGTCAATCCAGCGGCACGGCCTCGACCGTCTCGCCCGATTTGAAAAGCCCCGCGCCGGGATCAAAGCGAATCAGCGCGTTGGCCGCGGCGAGCGTCCGCAGGTCGCCCGAACCCTTCCAAAGCAAGGGCTCGACCGTCGTTGTGCCGGCCGAACGATCGAGCCGTCCCGGATGGTAAGTCACCCGGTCACCGCGCTGCTGAAAGTCGGCCGAAAGCCGGGCCGCGATCGTCCCTCGCGGCTCAAAAGGATGGCCGGTCATCGCGCGCAGCGCCGGCCGCACAAAGAGTTCAAAGCAGACAAGACTGCTAACGGGGTTGCCGGGCAGACCGAAGACAAGCCGGGTCGCTGCGTCCGTTTCGAGCACGCCGAACCAGAGCGGTTTGCCCGGCTTGAGATTGATTTTGTGAAACACTTGCCGCACGCCTAGTTCGGCGAGTACGCCCGGCACGAGGTCGAGCACGCCCGCCGAAACGCCGCCGGAGATCAGCAGCACGTCGCCCTGCAGTCCCTCGGCGATCAGCCGCCTCAGAGACTCGTGGTCGTCGCGGCCGATGCCCAGGTCGGTCGAGTCGCACCCCGCCCGCCGTGCCGCGGCCAACAGCATGGCGCCGTTGGAGTTGCGGATCTGACCGGCAGCCGGGATTTCAGCGGGTGAGACGAGCTCGTTGCCGGTGGGCAGCACTGCCACGCGCGGCCGACGAAAGACGGCTACCTGGCTCTGCCCGACTTCCGCCAGCAGGCCCACTTCCATGGGTCGCACTGTATGCCCCGTTGTTAGCACCTTTTCCCCCTTGCGCATCGAGGCAGCACGACGCATGATGTTCTGCCCCGCTGCAATCCGCGGCACGTCGATTCGCACGCTCGCTGGGTCGAGCAGTTCGGTCTGCTCGACCATCACCACCGCATCGGCCCCTTCGGGCAGCGGTGCGCCGGTCATGATGCGGGTGGCCGTGCCGGGCACAACCGCCCGTTTGGGCACGGCTCCCGCCACGACCTCTTCCAGGACCGTGAACACACTTGCCGGCGATGTGTAATCGGCGGAGCGAACGGCATAGCCGTCCACGATCGACTTGTCGTGCGGCGGCGAGTCGACGTCGCTTGTCACGTCGCCGGCCAGGACACGGTCGAGCGCCTCGGCCAAGGGGACGTGTTCGCTCGCCAGCGGCCGCACGTATACACGAATTTTGTTGAGAGCTTCGTCGAGCGAGATCATGAGGAGAACGCAGTTCTGGCCCGTTGCTGAATGTAGCAGCCCCCACGGACCCCTTGGCTATCCGTTAAACGACGCGGTGGCAAGTGCTCGAAGCCGCATCAGGCGGCCCTTAAGCCTAAAAAATTCCGCAGGATATCGCTGCCGCAGCGCGTCAAAAAGCTTTCAGGATGGAATTGCACGCCTTCCAGTGGATATCGCTTGTGTCGGACACCCATAATCTCTCGGCTGCCATCGGGCGCGTCGCACCAGGCGGAAACGTCGAATTCATCGCTGAGTGTGCCCGGTTGAATTACCAGACTGTGGTAACGGGTGGCCTCGAAGGGATTTTCCAAACCGGCGAAAAGCCCGCGAGCGTCATGTTCGATCAGGTCGGTCTTGCCGTGCATCAGCCGTTTGGCCCGCACGATCTCCGCCCCAAAGGCATGGCCGATCGATTGATGACCCAAGCAGACGCCGAGGATGGGGATTTCGGCGGCGAATCGCGCGATCACGTCGCACGATATGCCTGCCTCTCGGGGCGTGCACGGTCCGGGCGAAATAATAATGTGCGATGGTTTTCGCCGCGCGATCTCGTCGACCGTGATCTGGTCGTTGCGATGGACTTGGAGGTCGAGCCCCGCGTCGATTTCGCCCAACCGCTGGACGAGGTTGTAGGTGAACGAGTCGTAGTTGTCGATGAGCAGGATCATCCCCTCATTTTACCCGCCTGCAGGCATTAAACGAGGGTCGTTGGAAGAGGGAGAGAGGCGACGACCAACGATTCGTTGCGGGCGGCGGGTCCCTCGCTCTGCGGGAGAGGGCAGGGTGAGGGCGGGGGGAACGTTGCAAACGGCCGGCGAAGCAGCAATGAACGCTCCCGGCGTTTCTTGGAAATGGCGAATTCGCCTCGATCGGCTCCCGAAGCGGTTAGGCCACCGCGGTGTTGTTCAGGGCGTTGCCTTCCGCACCGGCGTGAACCGTTCGCCAGGCACGACGAGCGACGTTATGCGGATTCCGAACTTGTCGCCCACCTTAACCGCCTCGCCCTCGGCCACGATCTGGTCGTTTACGTGCATTTCGAGCATCTCTTCGCACGATTTGTCAAATTGGATGATCGAGCCGGGCCCAAGCTCGACGATTCGGCCGATCGGCTGTTTCTTGGCCGCCAGGGTGACGATGACCGGCACCTTGATCCGCAGCAGGCTTTTGCCATAGCTGGGCAATGCTTCCAGACCACCGGACGGATTTCCCTGAGATGCGAGACTGGGGGCCATAGGCGAATTTGACGTCGAAGTCGGGCTAGGGCGGCAGCCGGCGATGTTTGTCGAGGCGCGCCCCTTTATCGGCAACTTATCGAGCCGTCTTTAGCCAACTATCCTCACTCGGTCCGAATGGGCCAGTTTTTCGGGAAAAAGGCGATCGCGTTCGTCGCCATCTCAAAGATGGCTCCTCCTCGTTCATTTTCCTCAGTGCTCGGCCGTATATACTGACGTAGACGATCCTATTAAGAAGCTGCCAAGAGGCTGGCTGCCGAACCACGAATCCATTGACGGAACTTGTGGTTCTGGGCGACCCCCAAGAATCAAAGACTCCTGCGACGCTGCACCTTTATGACGACCCTGGTCGATCGGACGGCGGGCCATTTTCCGTTGGCCGATTACAAATCGCTTGACAATGAAACGCTGCAAAATCGCATCGCCTCCGTAAGGGCCAGAATCGGCTCGCGGCTGCTGATCCTGGGCCACCACTATCAGCAGGACGAAGTGATCGCGATGTCCGACCTGCGTGGCGACAGCTACCAGCTCAGCAAGATGGCGGCCGAGAGCAGCGACTGCCGGGCCATCGCTTTCTGCGGCGTCCACTTCATGGCCGAAACGGCCGACATCCTGGCGAACCGGCCGGAAAAGCTGGCGGCCCGCGGAGGCGAACGAGTCACCGTCGTGCTGCCCGACATGGCGGCGGGATGCTCGATGGCCGATATGGCGATGATCGACCAGGTCGAGACCTGCTGGGAGGATCTCGGCGAGCTGCTCGACACGCGCGACATCACGCCGGTGACGTACATCAACTCTGCGGCCAGCCTGAAGGCCTTTTGCGGTCGACACGGCGGCATCGTGTGCACCTCGAGCAACGCCGCGGCCGTGCTCAAGTGGGCCTTCGCTCGCACCCGGCGGGTGCTGTTTTTTCCCGACCAGCATCTGGGCCGCAACACGGCCTTTGCCATGGGAATCCCGCTTGAGCAGATGGCCGTCTGGAATCCGCACGCCGACGAATCGGGGGGCAACAGCGAGCAGGCGCTGCAGGAGAGCAAGGTCCTGCTCTGGCAGGGGCATTGCAGCGTCCACGCCATGTTCCGCCCCGAACACGTCGATCAATTCCGCGCGAAATATCCGGGCATCCAGATCCTGGTCCATCCCGAGTGCAGCCGCGAGGTGGTGGCCAAAGCCGACGTCTACGGTTCGACGGGCAAGATTATTCGCCATGTCGAGTCGGCTCCGGCCGGCACGAAATGGGCGATCGGCACGGAGCTGCATCTCGTGCAGCGATTAAAACAAGAGCATCCGGAGCAAGAGATTCATTTTCTCTCGCCCGTGGTCTGCATGTGCGCCACGATGTACCGCATCGACCTGGCCCATCTCTGCTGGAGCCTGGAGAGTCTGGCGACCGGCACCCCGGTCAACGTGATCCGCGTCGACGAGGATGTGGCAAAGTGGTCGCTGGTGGCGCTGGAGCGGATGCTGGCGGTGTCGTAAGCGAGGCCGGTATTTTCGTTTGCGGCTGGGTATCGTAGGGCGGGGTACGCCGAAACAAACCCGAAGCGTAAAGCGAGGGACTCCAAGCGGCCTGAGTTTAACCCGGTCTAGCCGTCCTTGGCGCGGATTTCGAGCAAAACGCTTTCTGAGTCTGTTCCCGGCAGCGGCCAGGCTTCCAGCTTGCGGAGCTGCAGGTTTTTCAGCAGGTTTCGCTGCCGTGCCTCTTGTCTCTCGGCAAGCCATTGCGGCCCCTTCACGGCCAACAGCCGGTCGAAGGCGCCCCAACGATCCTGAAACCACGTCAAAAGCTTGGCCAGGGGTGCAACCGCCCGGACCACCAAGGTGTCGAAGGTACGCTCCGCCAACAGATCTTCCGCCCGTTGATGATAGACGGGCACGCTTAATCCCAGTTCGGCCACGATCTGTTCGACGACCCGCGCCTTCTTCGCGACCGACTCACATAAGGCCACCTCCAAGTCGGGTCGGCAAACGGCCAGGACGATGCCCGGTACGCCACCGCCCGTACCGACGTCGAGCACGCGCTCTCCCGGTTCGAGATGCTTTGCAAGGACGAGGGAATCGACCAGGTCCCGGCTGACGAATTTCTCGTAGTCCGTATGCCGCGTGAGATTGAGGCGGATGTTCCACTCCCAGAGGAGGCGGCAATAGCGATCGAGCAACGCGACCTGGTCGGCCGGCAGATCGATGCTGTGCTGGGCAAGTCGAGCCGACAACGACTCGCCTCCGTTTGACTCTCCGCTGGTGGTCATCCGAGATTGATTAACAGGCAAATGGTCTTTCTCCTGGCCCCGCGACATTGCCGGCCCCGGCACATACTGGGTAGCAAAGCTCGTGAGAGTCGTGCCGGAGATCAGGGGCCGCGAGCAGATTCTGTCGCGAAGTCTGCTAGGGGCGGGAAATGAACCGCGCTACGGCCTGCCGTCTACCTTATCGCCATCGCCGTCGGATTGCACTCCCTTCTCGACCGCCATGCCTAAGGAGCGCAGCTTGGCCCGCAATGTGGTGCGCGAGATACCCAGCAGTTCGGCGGCCTGGAGCTGGTTTCCCTTGACATGTCGCAGGACCTCGTCGAGCACCACCCGATCAACGGCGGCGGAGACGAGTCGGTAGATATCCGGCTGGGTGGTTTCCAAAAGTTGCCGGGCGTAACGGGCCACGTCCAGCATGTCCGCCGACGACGCCATCGCGGCGGGAGCGGCCGCTCCCGCGGGCCGACAGCTCTCGGGCACACAGTCGTGCGTGAGCACCTCCCCGGTCGTGTGCAGCATGGCGAAGCGGACCGCGCCTTGCAGCTCGCGCACATTACCTGGCCAGTCGTGCGTCTCCAGGATCCGCCGCGCTTCGGGCGTAATCGAGTGCACGTTCTTGTGCAATTCCCGATTGAAGAGACGCACGAAATGGTCCACCAGCAGGGCCACATCCTCCTTTCGCTCGCGCAGCGGAGGCAGATGGATCGTAAAGCCGTTCAAACGGTAGAAGAGATCTTCGCGAAATCGGCGTTGCTCGACCAGTTCCGGCAGCTTCTTGTTGGTCGCGGCGATAATCCGCACGTCGGTCTGGATCGTCTCGTTGCCCCCCATACGCTCGAAGCGCTGCTCCTGCAGAAGGCGCAGCACCTGCGCTTGGGTGGCGGGGCTCATATCGCCGATCTCATCGAGAAAAATAGTGCCCCCGCTCACCTGCTCGAACTTGCCGATCCGCCGCTGATCGGCGCCGGTGAAGGCGCCCCGTTCGTGGCCGAACAGCTCGCTCTCCAGCAGGGTATCGGGAAGGGCCGCACAGTTGATCGCCAGGAACGGCCCCTGACTGCGCCGGCTGTAGTGATAGATGGAGCGGGCCACCAACTCCTTGCCGGTGCCGCTTTCGCCCAGAATCAGCACGGTCACGTCTTGCGGCGCGACGCGGCCGATCGCCTTGTACACTTCTTGCATGGAAGGCGCGTAACCGACGATGCGGTCGGCGGGCGAATCGGTCAGCTCTTCTTCGCTGATGATCGCCGGCACCCGGCTGAGCCGGCTCACCTCCAGTGCCCTGCCCACCACCTCGCGCAGGCGACGAAAATCGACCGGCTTGAGCAGGTACTCGAATGCGCCTCGCCGCATCGCCTCGATGGCCGTATCGGTTTTGGCAAACGCCGTAATCACGATCACCGGCAGACGCGGATCGATCTGCCGAATGCGATCATAAGCGTCCAGGCCCGACATATCGGGCAAGCGAACGTCGACAATCACCGCGTCGGGCACGACGTCCACGACGCGGTCGATTCCTTCCTTGCCGGTCTTGGCGGTGACCACGTCGAGCGTGTCCGAACGGAGGCTCTTCTGCAGCGAGTAGAGCACGTTGGGCTCGTCGTCAACTACCAGCAGGCGCGGCATGCGTCAGCTCCAGGGCACTCACGGAGACTGCCCGCGTTCGGGAGTCGACAGAGATCGCTTTGGCGGGCGCCGCCTGGTGGGCGCGCGGCAGCCAGAAAACGAATTCCGCTCCGCCGTCCGGGCCTTGGCGTGCCTTGATCTCGCCGCCATGGTCCTCGATGATGCGGCGGCAGATCGGCAGTCCGAGGCCCGTTCCCGTTTCTTTAGTGCTCACAAACGGCTCGAAAATCCTGTTGCCCAGTTCGGTCGGCAGGCCCGGCCCGTTGTCGGCGACGCGCAAAACGTAGCCATCGTCGTGATCTCCGTCTTCGGCCGCCGGCAAGGCCGGGAGATCGTGTTCGGAAGTGTCGTCCGCCAGAAACTGACGCTGCGTCCGGGGCAGGATCGTGATGCGCACCGCCCCTCCGACGCTCAGGGCGTCCAGTGCGTTGAACAAGAGGTTGAGCAACACCTGCCGGATCTGGACGCCGTCGACCTCGACCATGGCCGCTTCATCGGGCAACTGGCAGATCAGGGAGACGTGCTGCTGCTCGGAGCGTGCCGATACTAGTTCGACGGTTTGCCGGGCAAGCTGCCTGAGATCGAGAACAATTGTTTCAGGCTTCGGCGGACGGGCGAAGTCGAGCAAGGCCTGGATCGAACGCTCCAGCCGCTCGATCTCTTCCTCGACCACCGCCAGATCCCTCCCTCGCAGGGCGCTTTCGGGCCCCTCCGCAGCCGACTGAACGAGAATCTTGATGGCCATCAGCGGATTGCGCAATTCGTGGGCGATGCCGGCGGCCAGTTGGCCCACGGCGGCCAATTGCTCCCCGCGCAGCACTTCGCGCTCGCGCTGCTCTAAGCGCTCAATGACGGTGCCCACATGCTCGGCCATGTCCTCCAGCGCCGACTCCAGCTCCTCGAATCCGGCCGCGGCGGAAAGCGTGATCGGCCCCACCACTTCATTCAGCTTGCCGGCCACGCCGTGCACCGGCACGCTCAACTGCACGATCGACCGGCTGACGCCGCGAGCGATGCCGAAACCAGCCAGCAACCCCGCCATCGAACCACAAATCCCGAGAAAGAGGAGGCCGATCCCCATGCGGTCGGCCATCGCCTGCGTTTCCCGGCGGGTCTCTTCAACGATTTTGCGGTGGTAGTCGATGTAGGCCCGGGCTGGAAGGAAGATCTCCTTTTCGATGCTGAGATCGGCCACCAGTTCACCAATCGCTAAGTCAACCGCCCCGCTTTCTCTGGCGCGCTCGATCTCATCGAAGAAATGCCGGCAGCCGTGCTCGATCTCTGAAATGAAATCGCGTTCACGGTCTCGCCGAGCCGAATGCCTGGCCGACTGCAGCAACCTCTCGGTAGTCTTCTCCAATGCGGGGATCTCGTCGAGATACCGGACGTTGCCGGTCCGGAGATAGCGGTTCAAATCGCTGCGCACCTCGCGCATCTTGATTTCGATATCCTCTGCGGCGAACATGCTGGCCACGTCGAGTGCCAACAGGTCGGAGTTCTCCTTCTGCAGGTTATGCACGTACCAGGCGGAGACAATCCCCACGGCCAATAGCAGCAAACTGACGCCCACCATGGGGGCCGTCATGCGCAGAACGAATTTGGCGTTCATGAAAGTCTCGCGGTGCGTGGACAGAGACTGCCCAGCCTGGCCAGATTCTGCACTCGGACCCTTGGTGTCCGAACCAGCGTCACCCAGCGTAATCACTTCAGGATACCACGAGATGTGCGATTTTTCAGGGGCGGTCCGCCTTTACGCAACCTGATCGCCCTCCCCGCCCCCTCCGGGCAGCAAACGCCGGACCGTGCCGAATAGGCCAAGGTAGACGCGCGAAGGCTGCAATGCCCCTTGGCCTGCGTGCCGGCCGTTTTGTGCGAGTCAGGCGCCCTTTCCAGGGTGCCTGCTTTACCCGACTTCTTGCATGTCGGGTGTTTCTCGCTTCGATTGCCAGATGGCCCAGGCCAGGCCGAGCCCGGAGACGATCAGCGCGCCCCAATACAGGTTGTCGTGCGACTGGGCGCCGCTGGGGAAATGCTGCTCCTGCCAAGCTTTAGACATGCTGCCGATTAACTCGCTGTCATACGGCAAGATCAAGCCGATGATCAGCAGGCTGACCATGTTCATGACCTTGATCAGCGGGTTGATTGCCGGGCCGGCGGTGTCCTTAAGAGGGTCGCCGACGGTGTCGCCCGTGATGGCGGCCTTGTGCTTCTCGCTCCCCTTGCCCGTGTTGGCATCCATGTTCTTGGGCTCGTCCTCGACCGTTTTCTTGGCGTTGTCCCAGGCTCCGCCCGCGTTCGCCATGAACACAGCCAGCAGTTGCCCCGAGACGATCATGCCCGCCAGAAAGCCGGCCAGGGCGATCGTTCCCAGCCCGAAGCCGACCAGCATCGGCACCAGAATCGCCAACAGCGCCGGCCCGACGAGTTCCTTCTGGGCGGCCGTCGTGCAGATGTCGACCACGCGGCCGTAGTCGGGCTTCTTGGTCCCTTCCCAAATGGCCTTGTCGCGGAACTGGATGCGGCATTCCTTCACGATCAGATATGCCGCGCGACCGACGGCTCGGATGGTCATCGAACTGAACAAGAACGGCACGGCCCCGCCCAGCAGCATGCCGATAAACAGGTGCGGGTTGGAGACGGTGAGCAGCGCCGCCACGCGGCCGTAGACGTCTTCGCTGATGATTTCCGATTCGCCCTGTCCGCCCGACCCGACCGAGACAATGAAGCTGTTGAACAGCGAAACGGCCGCGATCACGGCCGAGCCGATGGCGATCCCCTTGGTGATGGCCTTGGTTGTGTTGCCGACCGCGTCGAGGTCGGCCAGAATCTGCCGCGACTCTTTGTACTCTTTCTCACCCATCGCCTGGGCATCGTAGCCCATCTCCCCGATCCCGTTGGCGTTGTCGGCCACCGGACCGAAGACGTCCATCGAAATGGTGTTGCCGGTGAGTGTCAGCATGCCGATGCCGCACATCGCCACGCCAAAGGCCACGAAGGTCGCGTTCGTGCCCGCATAGATCAGCACGCTGGCCAGGATGGCGCCCGCTATGATAAACACGGCGGCAACCGTGCTCTCGTAGCCCACGGCAAAACCTTGGATGATGTTCGTGGCGTGCCCCGTCGTACAGCTCTTGGCCAGGCTCTTCACGGGAGAATACTCGGTTCCCGTGTAGTACTCGGTACACTTGTTGAGCAACACCGCCAGAATGATCCCCACCAGGCAGGTCCAGGCCGGCCGCATGTCGAGCCCGGCGACGCCCAGGGTGACCCATTTTGGCAGCCCGGCCGTCACGTTGTCGGCTGTGTGGCCGGGAAAGCCGGCGACGGCCTGGGGATACCGGTCGAGGTAGGCCTGGTCGAAATTCAAATAGGCCCACCCCAGCACGATAAAACCGAGAACGCTGATAATCGACCCGATGACGAAGCCGCGGTTGACGCTCCGCATCGCTTCGGCCGCCGCCCCCTTGTCGCCGGCCCGAACGCTGTAGGTGCTGATGATGCTGGCCACCACGCCGATGGCACGCACCAGAAGCGGAAAGATAACTCCCTTGTGCCCGAAGCTGGCGATCCCCAGGATCATGGCCGCCACGATCGTTACTTCGTAGCTCTCGAAAATATCGGCCGCCATGCCGGCGCAGTCGCCCACGTTGTCGCCCACGTTGTCGGCAATGGTCGCCGCGTTGCGGGGATCGTCTTCGGGAATGCCCGCTTCGAGCTTGCCGACCAGGTCGGCGCCCACGTCGGCGGCCTTGGTATAGATGCCGCCGCCGACGCGCATGAACAGCGCGAGCAGCGTTCCGCCGAAGCCAAAGCCCAGCAGGGCCTCGTAGGCATGCTCGCCGTAGATCAAGAAAATGATCGAGCCGCCCAACAGGCCGAGGCCGTCGGTCAGCATGCCCGTGATCGTGCCGGTGCGGTAGCCAAGTTGCAGGGCTCCGCCGAAGCTCGTTTGCGCGGCGGTCGCCACGCGCAGGTTGCCGAGGGTGGCCAACCGCATGCCGACGAAGCCCACGGTGGCGGAAAAAATCGATCCGATGAGGAACGAGATGGCCCGGCCCCAGGCGATTTCCGGCTGCGCCTTGGATTGCACGGCGGCAAAATAGAGAGCAACCGTGATCAGAACGATCAGGACGCCGACCACGCGGAACTGCCGGTAGAGATAAGCGTTGGCTCCCTCGCGAACGGCCTGAGCGATTTCCTGCATGCGGGGCGTTCCTTGAGGCGCATTCTTGACCTGTCCCACGAGCATCAAGGCGTAGGCCAGCCCCGCGATGGCGACTCCGACGTTGGCCAGCAGGGCAATCTTTTCATAAAGCTGATACCTGTCGCTCAAGAGCGGTTCGCCAAGCTGGATGCTCTCGTGCTCGGTCTCGGTAGCGCCCAAAGCACTCATTGCCTGATAGCCGCCAACTTGCAGCCAACTCGCGCCAGCCAGGCAGCTCAGTGCCAGCATGGTCAAGAGCACCACCGGTGTTCGTCGCTTCTGAATCTGCTTCATGGTCACAACCGCCTTGATCGAGTCCTGTGGGAAGCGTCACTGCCGCCACTTTTTGGAGAATAAGAATTTCCAGAAAATAGCTGATAACCGCCGCGCGTACCAGGGCTGCGCAGCCCGCACAAAAGAAATGCGCGGGTCAATGAATGGGCGACCAAAAAGATCAGGCCAAGGCGTCACGTCGGCAACGCTATCAGCACAAATTCGCCCAAAATAATATAGGTCGCCTAGAGCGATTTTCTCAAGAGCTTGCAGCCCGAGTCGCGAGGACCGAAACCGACGCATCGGGCGAGTCCCCAGATCCGTTCACCGTCGCGTCATTGGCGCTTCGAGAGGTGGCGGTCGTACCACAATAGACCGACGAGCGACTTCGCGTCGTGTATTTCGCCGCTTTCAACGAGCGCCATGGCCTCGTCCCAGGTGACGGGGAACGGTTCGATCTCTTCGCCCCCTTCCAGTCGGGACGGTCCCGGTATGAGGCCGGTCGCCAAGAACAACACCATCCGCTCACTCAACACGCCCGGCGACATGAAGAATTCACATAGCTGCCTCACGTTGGAGGCGCGGTAGCCGGTCTCTTCCTCCAACTCACGGGCGGCCGTGGCGGAGGGGGCCTCCTCGGGCTCCAGCGTGCCGGCCGGCAACTCGATCAACGTCTGGTCAACGGCCACGCGGTAATTGCGGATCAGACAAACCCGCCCGTCATCCAGGATCGGCAAGATCGTGACCGCGCCGGGGTGGCGGGCAACCTCGCGCGTGTGCTCCGCCCCGTCGGCACCGCGGTAGCTGAGACGGACGACGTCGAATCGGCGCGTTTTTAGAAGAACTTCCCGTTTTTCGATCATGAAAATCGAGGTTTGTTCGCCAGTTACAAGGCGGAGAATTGCCCGCCGTCGCGAGCAGTGTTAAGATAACCAGAGCGGCGAAGTTCTCCAAACAAGTCCGGTCCCTGCTGCGCCGGTCTGAGTATGCGCGACCTGTTGAGCTGGAACGTATCGCTAGGCCGTTGGGGAGGCGTGCAGGTCCGGTTGCACGTCTTCTTTCTGCTGTTCGCGGCCGTCGCCCTGCACCTCAGCTCGCAGGCGAGCAACGAGAAGCTGCTTTGGGAAACGTCGGCGGTGCTGGCGATTCTCTTTTTCAGCGTTTTGGCACACGAGCTGGGACACTGCGTGGCGGCACGGCGCGTGGGTGGTGCGGCGGAGCAGGTTCTGCTGTGGCCGCTCGGCGGGCTCACGCAGGTGCATGTCTCACACGAACCGCAAAGCGAGTGGCTTACCGCGGGTGCCGGCCTGGCCGTCAACGTGGCGCTTTGTCTCCTGGTGATGCCGGTGTTAATCGTCAACCAGGGCCATCTGCCTGCGTTGCTGAACCCTCTTTCGCCCCCGGTCGCCGAAGAGCTCACCTGGATGAACGCCTGCGAATGGGTCTTCTGGGTGAACTGGCTTCTGGCGCTGGTGAACACCTTGCCGGCGCTACCCTTCGACGGGGGGCGCGTGCTGCGGGCCTGGCTCTGGATGCACCACGAGTTCCGGCACGGGGTGGTCTTGGCGGCACGCGTCGCCCAAGTGACGGCCATCGTTCTTTTCATCGCTGCGTGCCTGTTGGCACGTAGCGGCGAGTACAGTTTCGCCGCCCTGCCTTTCACTCTGATCGGCATCTTGCTGTTTTTTGGCGCTAAGCAGGAGATCGACCGGCTCTACGACCCCGAAACGGAGGACGCGCTGTTCGGCTACGATTTTTCCCAAGGCTACACCAGCTTGGAAAAAACCGCATCTTCGCGCAAACCTCAGGTGGGGCCGCTCCGAAAATGGCTGGAAGAGCGACGCGCCGACAAGCTCCGGCGGCAGCAGCAGCTCGAGGCCGACGAAGAGCGCCGGGCCGACGAGGTGTTGTTACGGGTGCATCAATTCGGCATGCACAATCTGTCTGATGAGGAGCGGGCGCTGCTGAACCGCGTGAGCGCCCGGTACCGGAATCGTTTGCGGCAGTAGGCCTCTTTCGGACGTTTCTCACCCGCCATTTCTTAACAAGCGCGGGCCGAACTGCTGCCGTCCCCCCAATAGGGCAGCTACCCGCGCGGCGGGTGCCGGATTGATAAGCGGGAGTACCGGTAGAACCGGCGCGATTGTCTGCGACGAGAGGCCCGTGCCCCGCGGGCGACGCACTTGCGCCGCCCAGCGATGACGTAGAGTTTGTCGAGCCAATCACCCGAGGTCAACGCACCCTTGTCACCCCTTTCGGCCATCTCGTTCGCGGCAACGGCCGATCCCACGGTCGTCTCGGCTGGGCATGTCGCAGCCGACCATCGCAGTCGCGCCCAGGCGGCCTCAAGAGCGGGCATTTTGCATGACCTGGGGCGCTGGTTCAGATCGTCGTTTTCGCTCTTCGACGGCCAGACAGGCGAACCGATCGAGCTGGCGGCCGAACATCGCCGGATCGAGTGGGCGACCCGTGCCGAACTCTGCCGCGAAGTTGCCCGGCGCCAGCGCCCAGAAACGATCGACGAGAACGACCCCTGGCTGATGCTGGCGATTCCGCTTCCCAGCAGCGACGAGCGACCGCTCGTGGCGGTGGGCGTGCTTTTGAGCCGCCGGCCGGGCGACGATCGCGACGCGGAACGGCTGGCAAGCCTGCTGGGCGCCGGTGCGGCTGAGACGGCCAAGTGGATAGCTCGCCAGACTCCCGGTGAGGCGGAGCTGCTGGAACGTCTGGCCCTCCTGGCCCACGAAAAGCTGGCGGCCGAGAGTCGCGTCGACCAGCTCGAAAGTGAGGTGGAGAAACTTTCCGCACACCTCGGCTCGACCTTCGAGGAAATCAGCCTCCTCTACCGGCTAACCCACAATCTTAAACTTTCGGCCAACGACGAAGAACTCGGCCGGCGGGCGATGGGATGGCTCGCCGAAGTCGTACCGGCCGACTCCATCGCTTTACAGTTGATCCCGATCGGCGATACCGATCCGCACGTGAGCGGCTCGCGCTCGCAACCGCTTTTGCTTACTCTCGGCGCGTGCCCCCTTTCCGCCGACGATTTCACGTCGCTGGTCGAAGAACTCGAGCTGCATGCGCAAAGCCGGCCGGTTGTCGTCAACCATCTTCCCCAGGAGACCTTCGGCTGGCGATTCCCCGAGATTCGCGAGTTGGTTATCGTGCCCGTGGCAGAGGGCGAACGCCTCTTCGGTTGGCTGGCGGTTTTCAACCACAGCCTGGGAGGGGAGTTCGGCACGGCCGAGGCCAGCCTGCTCGGCTCCGTGGGGACCATGTTGGGCATCCACAGCGGCAACATCGACCTCTATCGTCAACAGGCCGATCTGCTGGCGGGCGTGGTCAAGGCCATGAGCTCGGCCATCGATGCCAAAGACCCATACACCCGCGGGCACAGCGACCGCGTGGCCCGAGTAGCCGTCCGCCTGGCCGAAGAGCTCGGCTGCGACAGTGAGACGATCAAGACGATTTACCTGTCGGGGCTGCTCCACGACATCGGCAAGATCGGCATCAACGAAGACGTGCTGCGCAAGACGGGCAAGCTGACGTCGCAGGAATTCGAGCACATCAAGACGCACGTCGTCGTCGGCTACCGCATCCTGGCCGACCTGCCGAACATGTCAGACGTGCGGCCGGTCGTGCTGCACCACCACGAAGCCTGGGACGGCGGCGGCTACCCGCACGGTTTGGCGCGCGAGGAGATTCCCTACCTGGCGAGAATCGTCGCCGTAGCGGATTCGTACGACGCGATGGCCAGCGACCGCCCGTATCGCCCCGGCATGAGCGACGCCAACCTCGACGAAATCCTGCGAACCGGATCGGGCAAACAGTGGGATCCGAAGGTTGTGGAAGCCTTCTTCCGGGCACGCGACGACATTCGCGAAATCTCAGGACGCAACGTCTCGTAGCGGGTCGCCCAGCCGGACGTTCAAGACGCCGCCGGGACGAGGGCCGTTGTAACCGGCGTCCGCTCACGGGTAAGCTTGGATTCGTGGCCCGCGACGAACACGATCGTGAGGATCTGCTGGCGGAAGCGACCGCGCTGGTCGAGCGCGCCGAGTTGCGGATTGCCGGCGAATCGGAGCCGGTGGTGATGGGATTCCGTCGGGACGGCTCAGCCAGCGCCTATTTCGGCGCCGAGCCGGCATTTCACTTCAACGGGGCCGGCGAGTTGCGGCGCGCCTTCGACCAAGGGCTCTTGTATAAGGCCGAAAGGCGAAGGCTGGTTTCGCTCAAGCGCGAGCGGGTTCCCGGCGCGGTGCAGTTGCTGCGCCACGAACTGACCGACGAAGAGACTCGCCTGTTCTTCGAGGAACTCGCCCGGCGTTTCACCCGTTTGCGATCCGCCCTGGCGCAGGGAGACTGGCGGCTCATCGGCCGGGTGCCGGCGTCATCGGACGTCGTGGCTCGCATCCGGCACTGGCTTGACCGCCTGATCTTGCCTCCTCCTGTGGCGGACTCGCCCCGCACCCGGCCTTCGGAGTAGCCCCGGAGTTCGGTTACGGAGATGCGGTTGGCAACGCAGCCGCCGTCTCCGCTCGCGCAGTACCCCAGCCATCTTCTTCCACCGCGTCAGCTCAGCCTCTTGGCCGTGCCGGCAGGCGGCGCGGCCGGAGTCGTCTGGTATTCGGGCAAGTTGATGATCTCGGTCTGGATGTCGCTTTCCGTCGCGCCCTGCTCGAACTGCTGCACGTACGTCGCCAGTTCGCTGTCTGTCGGATTGCGTCCAAGATAGAGGTTGAAGAATTCGGTGGTCAGGTTTCCGAAGTTCTCCTGGCTGTACTCGAAGGAGTTCACCACGTCGGTCGGCGTCAGCGCCCCGGATTCGAGCTTGCCGGTCCAGTAGGCCAGGCCCGCATCGTCGGGCGGGCGATTCAAGAGCCGCTGGTAGAGCGACGTCACCCAGGCGGCGTTGGCTGAGAGATCAGGATGCGCTGCGGCCGCCGAAGCGAAGAACTCCGGCGACGTAATCATGCCCGCAACCACCTGCTCCGGTCCGCCGTCGGCCTGCCACTGGCCCGTCCAGTACGCCAGACCCTGCGGGTCGGCCGGCCGCAGTAGGAATTCTTGGTAGTAGGTTTCGACGATCGGGTCGAGATGCTCGTCACTTTCAAAGAAGCCCTGCGCCGCCGCTCCGTACGGCTGACCGAACTCGATCTGCCTGGTCCAGTAGGCGAGTCCACCAGCGTCAGGAGCCCGTCCCAGCACCTGCTGGTAAAGCTTGGTCAGGATCGCCGCCTGGTCGGAGGTGAGGTTCACCGTCTTCACGCTGCTCGACGTCTGGCCGTCAGTCACCCGGTACGTAAAGCTGTCAGTTCCCGGAAAGCCGGCCGCCTCCGAGTAAGTAAACGATCCGTCGGCGTTGAGCTTTAACGTTCCGGCGGACGGGGGCGTGACGACGACTGCGGTCAGGGGCAACGCGTTGGGATCGCTGGCGCCGACCAGCAGACCTTCGTCGGTGGCCACAGAGTTGGTCGTGCTCGTGCTCAAAAGATACGAATGGTCGGCAGCGGACGGAAGGCCGAGCACATCGATCTGGAATGTCTTGGCCGACGAAGTGTCTTGGCCGCCGTTGGCGATGCCGCCGCTGTTTTGCAGAACAACGGTAATTTGAGCCGTGCCCGACTCGTTTGCCGCCGGCGTGAACGTAAGAGTGCCGGTGCCGGCGTCGATGGCCGGCAGCACGCTGAAGAGGCCGGGATTGGTGTCCTTCGTAACCACGAACGTCAGCGTCGCACCGGGCGGGTTCGGGTTGTTGCTGATCTGGGTCGCCCAGTTCTGCAGCGCGACCGGACCGGTGTTCAGTAAGACCGTCACGTCGCCTCCCGCTACGAAGGACGGCGGCTGGTTGACCTGGTTCACGGTCACGGTGATGGGGTCGGTCACGGAGCCAGCCTGATCCGTGGCGATCAAGTTGACTGTGGCCGTGCCGAATTGATTCTTGAGAAGGTGGAGGGTGAGGGAGGCGGTCGCAGGGTTCGAGCCCGACAGGCTGGCCGAGAGCAGACCGGAATTGCTGTTGGAACCCAATGAAAGCGTCATCGGGTCACCCAACCCCAAGTCGAGATCGACGTCGTCAAACACGTTGGCGAGGTTGCTAAGCGTGTAATCCGGCCCATTCTCGTTCACGTTGACCGCGGGAATCGGCTGAGCGAGGGTTGGTGCGTGATTCACCTGATCGATTTCGACGCGGAAGCTGGTTGGCGGCGACGTATCGACGCCGCCGTTGGCGGTCCCGCCGTCATCCTTGGCCACCACCGTGACCGTGGTTGTGCCAAACACGTGCAAGCCGGGAGTGAAGGTGAGCGTGCCCGATGGATTGATGGCCGGCTGGCCATTAGGGGCGAAGAGTGCCGGGTTGGCTGCGGTTACGATGTAACTGACGTGCTGTCCAGCCTCGGTCGGGCCCGATCCGGGGCTGGCCGCGGCAAAGCCCGTCACGGTCTTCAATCCGGAATCTTCTGTCACCACCTGCTTCGGGCCGAGTTGCGTGATCGAGGGCGGCTGATTGACGAAGTTGACCGCAATGTCGAACGTCTGCGTCAGCGAGGTATCGGCGCCGCCGTTGGCGGTGCCGCCGTTGTCCTGAAGATCAACCGTGATTTGCGCCGTGCTGTCGACCTTGGGATTAAGCGTGTAGGTGAGCGTGCCGCGGGAATCGATGGCGGGCGGAACCGCGAAGAGGGCCGTGTTGGTATCGCCGACCACGTTGAAATGAACGGCCTGATTGATCTCGTCGGCCACGGGCGGGTAAGCATTGGACGGGCTGATTTGCGTGGCGAAGTTGAGCACCGTCTGCGATCCGCTGTTCTCGTTCAC